>NZ_AAWS01000015.1 GCF_000169175.1 Microscilla marina ATCC 23134 | reverse complement strand
TAGCTCTAACTGAGTTAATCCACGAAGTCTTTGAGGATTGGCTCCATCAGCAATATACCTAAGTACCCACTCTGCCCCTAAAAAATTGGAGCGGCTTGCTGTTCTAAGGTTACCGATAATATGATTGATTCCTTGAGGATTATGGGCTAAGATTTTTTCTAAATCTCTCAGTAAATGTCCTGGTCCTGAACCTGCATTAATCAATGTGTTTCTTATAATCTGACCCAGATCATTCTGACTTAATACATCTCCATAACTAGCTGTGATATTTCTAACCGAACTATTTTTGTTCATAAATAAGTCTACAAACTCATTATTAAGAGTAGTCCCATTAGCATTAGGGCTTGACTTTACATTGTTATATAAGTCTTTATTAAAACGTCTGCCTCCTTGACTGGTAGATCTATCCTGAAGGTATTTAGTCAGTATAGAAGGGTCATCATTGGCTCCTACCACAATTCCGTCCATAGTTTTACCTTTTTGATTTGTTGCTCTAACATTCTTACCCAGAACATTTCTATTAGGGTTGGTAATATGAGGATTATTTCTCATCAATGTTTGATCATCTACAAATGTAACTGTCCCATCCGCCAACAAAACCCAAGGATTAAACTCTCCATACAGCTTAAAACGCTTATTTTTAATAGCAATCTTAAACTTCTTCGCCAACCTCTTCGCCACATCGTCCAGCGTTTTGGTCCCGCTGATGACCCCGCGTTTGGCGCCTTTAAAGATCATTTTACCGTTTTTCATTAAAGCACCCCAGCCATCGCGTGCTAAGGAGTTTTGAAAGCAAACAAAAAGCCTCGCTTATAAAAAAAGGAGGCTCTCGTAGTCAATGTTATATCTGTAGGATTTTTATTTTAGCAAAGTAAGGATTTTCTTTGCTTCTTTATATCCTTGTTTTATTTTCACCTTAGCCCAGTATTTTGCAGTTTGTCCATCTTCATCAGTTGCTTCTTTATCAGCTCCTTGTTCTAATAAAAGTTGTATAACAGGAATATTTATCGACTTTACCATTTCTATCAATAAAGGTGTATTTTCTTCATTGGTTTCATTCACATTAGCCCCATGTTTTATGAGGTAGTTGATTGCCTTCATATTATTCCATACAGTGGCTTGTTCTAAAGCACCAGAAAGGTTCGTCCCTTTTTCTATGAGTAAATCTGCAATTTTGATGTTTATTTTTTCACCCAATACAAGCCTTTGCATGGCTGTATATTCACCATCTATCAATGTATTGACATCCCAACCACTATTTATTAAACTGATAATTTGAGTTTCATTTTTAAATGGCTCGCTAAATAACTCCAACAAATCATCATTAGTGGTTTGAATTACATCATCTTGGAGTTGATTAATAAAAGTATTTATACTATTAGCCAAAAAATATTGGAAAACTTCAGGAGTTTCATCGTCTTCTAAGTCCCACCTTAAATCATAGTAATAAATTCCTCCATTGTTTGTGGTTTCTTTGCTTATACAAATACGATTGCCAAGTTCATCAAAACCTATAGGTAATAGGTGCTCAGGAAGTATATTTTTATATTTTTTACATTCTTCTTGAATTTGCTCTAAACTAAAAAAACTATTTACAATGATGGTTTCATCTAGGTCACCTACATGAGTTTGTCGATGGGTAGGCACTCCTCCATTATACTCTAGTAAGAAGCGTTGAAATGTCTTGTCAAGTACAATACCTTCTTTTTGTTCCCAGTTATCTATATCTTGCTGAGTGATAGTTGTGTTTGTTTTACTAAGTTTCATTATTTATCCATGTCATTGATAGTTTTATAAAATCCAAAAGACCTCACTTAACTATGAAGTGAGGTCTTTTGGATTAAGTAATCTATGGGGATTAATCTAATAAACTGGAAAGTGAAAATTATTTATTGGCATATATTCAGTCCCTGTAACTTGGGCTTGCTCCAAAGCTTCTTTAAGCTCTTGGGTAATGATGATTGGAAAAAGTAATTCCTCAAGTCTAATAATATGCTTACCTTCAATTTTGGACGCATTAACTTCTAATTTTTGAACTGTCCCAATGTAGTTTTCTTCTTCAATACCAGTGTATGTAGAGTTTTTGTAATCAAAGGCAGATACAGATTCTACTACCATCATAAAATAGTTGTCAAAACTTTTTTTACTTCTGGGAGTTCGCATGAGTTTCGCAGGGTAGAAAGCCACTCCACTTACTCCTATTTTGTCCAGTACTGCTTTGAATTTCTCTGACACTACATGAGTTGTTACCTCACTAGTTACAAAATCTTTAAGTGTTTTTTTTGCATAATAAAATTCATACACATCTTGTGGTCTCTGTATTATTTTTCCTTCAACTACTGTTTCTCTCTCTGTTTCATTCATACCATCATTTTTAATATAAATTTCATCATCAACAAAAGTTTCATTTAATACAAAATATTCTTGTTTCATGTTGGTCATTAGTTTTAAGGCAAGGCTATTTCTCCGTTTCTCAACTTAGTTTTCAAAGTAGTAATATAAGTATCAAATTCACCTTTTATTATATCACGTACTTTATCCGAAGTGGCTTTTTCATAACGTTGAGCAAAGAGTTTTAAGTTTTTCTCTACAGCTTTTGAATAAGCTGTGTGATAACCTTCATGCACAGACCTGCCTTCATAACGCTTCAATTCCTTCAAAGCATCATCTAGCTCTGATGGATTTAAGTCAAGTTTGTGTTTATCTTTTATTTTAGCTAATGCATCATTAAGCTTCTTGTCAAGATCAGCTTTTCTAACAGTTTGGCTTGCTTTAAGTTTACTTAACTTGCTTAAGTCTTCCAACTCCTTAATTGTTTCGCGTAAGCCCTTTACATCAACTGTAGGTAATCCAATGGAGTTCCTTAGTTCATCAATATCAAACTTCATTTTATTTTTCAAGAAAGTTTGAAGTTTATCAATACCTTTCAGAAAGTTTGGGGCTACATGGTGTACATTTAACAAACGAGCAGCATTATCTGATAACTCTATACCATGCTGTTTTTTCAAATAAGCAAAATAATTTTCTCTAAAGTGAGGGTTTCGAGGCACTCCTGAATTATTAGAGATATACTTGTATCTTGCATCATTACCAGTTTTACCAGCTCCTTTTTTCTTTAACTTATCATATACATTTTTATTTTTAGTATACTTTGGCTTTTTGCCTGTTTTGACTGCGTCTAAATCTGCTTGTTTTACCGAGTCTCTTAAGTCTTCTACAAAACTACTCCCCTTACCCCCAGCATAGGTTTTTTCTCCAATAATATATCCATGTTCTCCTTTTGAAGCTCCTTTGGGTTTATAAATAACACTATCGCCAAGTTTGGCTGTTTTTCCTCTTGGTAAGTCTTTCTGATCTACTTCTACAACCTTCCCATCCGCCAACAAAACCCAAGGGTTAAACTCTCCTAAAATCTGGAAGCGACGCTTTTTGATGACAATCTTAAACTTCTTAAATCGAAACTTCTTCGCCAACCTCTTCGCCACATCGTCCAGGGTTTTAGCCCCGCTGATGACCCCACGTTTTGCCCCAGAGAAAATCATCTTACCGTTTTTCATCAAAGCACCCCAACCATCGCGTGCCACGCCGCCCAAATCTTTAAAGTTTTGCGCGGTGTTTTTGATGCCTTTCACCGCACTTTTGCGAGCGGCTTTGGTGCCTGCTTTCACCGCTCCTTTTACTCCTTTCTTCGCTACAGTTTTGATGCCCTTCTTGGCGCTCTTGAGCAATGCCTTGCCGCCAAACAATAGCGAGAAGATCAGCTCGATCGTGAGCGCCGCCAAGCCACGCGCCAGACTTTTGGCGCCGCCTGCTATAGTTTTATCTGGAAAGGCTTGGCTCAAGTATTTACCAAAGTGTTTTGCCATGTCGAGTATGCCAATGCCCGTGAAGATTGCCCCCACTATTTGCAACAGCAAGGGCAAGGCTGCCATAATAGCGCCTCCTGTGGCAATGTTGGCGAGAATAAGCCCCGCAATGCCCGCCACCAAACCAATAATGACGGTGACCTTGTTTTTGGTCCACCATTCGCTCACCGCTTTTTTCATCGTGCCCGTCAGGTAGCCCAAACGTTCCATGGGTCCGGCAAAAGGTCCTATTTGTCCTTCTTTGGTGCTGCCTTGAGTTTGTTTGGTATCGGTAGTGGTGGTGCTTGTTTGGTTGGTGTTGGTGGCTTGGGCGTTCTTGGCTTCGGTACTTGCCACGCCCGCTGCTTCTTGCTTTATTGTTTCTACATTTTTCTTTTGGTCGAGGTCGGGCTGTTCGCCAAACTCCAGTTCTTTGCCTTCGGGCAAGCCCGCAATCAGTTTTTGCAGTTCGGGGCTCAGTATCGGGTTTTGTACCACCGGGTCTACCTTTACATCTTTAGCCTCCAGCTTGGTTTTTTTGAGTACTTGGGTGTCTTGCTGGGTGATTTTGCCTTGTTCTTCGGCTGCCTTCACCGCGTCTTTGGTATCTTTCACTACTACTTCGCCCGGCAAAGGTTTCGTGATGTCCGCCCCCAACAATTCTTCTGACATTTGCCCCCAGAAATAATCGGGCGAACGGCGGGCGGCTGAAATAAGGTTGGCAATGCCGCGCATAATTTCTATGATTCCTACCGCAATAAACTCCAACGCATCCAGCACCAAGTTATACATTTTTTGGTAAAGCGCCAGCACCGCGTCCAGTGCCTTGCCCAGCACATCGAGCAGGGCGTTTACTGCCTTTTTCAAGCCCTCGGCAAGGGTGTTTACGGCTTTCACCGCCAAGTTTACCGCCTTGTCTATCAGGGCGTTTATCCGTTTGGCAAGCTTCGGGAAAGCCGCCAAGGCTACAGTCACCAGTGCCTTCAGTGCTTCGCCAAACGCCTTGATCATGCCCACTATGGCCTTGCGGGCGAGCTCTATCAGACCATTGGCAAGCTTTTTCACCCCTTCAATGATTGCCTTCACTGCCTTGCGCAATTGGTCAAATATAAAATTGATGGCTTTTTTCAAACCCTCAAAAAAGCCTTTGACTGCATTGACGGCACGGTCCCAAAAGCTGGGTTCTTTTTTGTCGGCTTCAGCTTTTTTGGCTTCCGCCTCTTTTTCTTTGGCGCGTTTTTGGGCTTCGGCTTTTTGCTGTGCTTCGCGGTACTTTTGTTTTACCTCCGCGTTGGTGTCGTCGGTCTTTTTCTGTACTTGACTGTCTACTTTTTGGCGTTCTTTGCCCGACTCATCCTCGTAGTTTTTCAGAATATCGTCATTCTCTTTTTTCCATTGCTCGCGTTGGCTGTCCACCTCGGCATTGGCTTTTAGTTGGGCTTGAGTTTGGGCGGCGGTGGTTTCTTCAATCTTTTTCTCTACGCTCAGCTCGTGCTCTTCGTTTGCCTTTTTAAAACCCGTTTCTTTGTCTTGTTTTGCCTTCGTGATTTTGGCTTTTTCTTGCTCGGTTTTGCCCCCTATTTGCCCTTGCATGCTTTGGTTGAGGTGGGCTTCGGCTTCGCTCGATAAGGTAGGAATGCCTTCGGGGTTGAGTTGTGTCAGCGAGGTTTCGGGCGAAGGGCTGAACTCAAAATTGGGGTTCAACTCTTCTTTTTTATCCTCAGGATAAATGTCGTTTTCGCCAAAGTCTTTGTTCGGCTCGTTTTGGGCTTTTTGGTGGGCGGTGTCGGTTTCTTGATCTTTCTCTTGTTGCAGTTGTTGGTTTTGGCGGTCGGGCGCTTCTTTGCCCTCCAGGTCTACCTTGGGCACGGTGCCAGGGCTGGTGTTCACGCTGTTGTCTTTGGTGGGCAGTTGGTGTAAGCTTTTTTGGACAGTGGCTTGCACCGACCCGGAGCCAAACCAACTAAAGAGCTTGTCGAAAAAGCGCCTTGCCACTTGTAGGGGGCTTTGCGATTCGGGTACTCCAGGTTTTTGGGTCGTATGCCCTTCTTTTACTGCCTTGCCTTGGGGGTTGTCTTTTACATTTACCCCGCGCACTTTGCCCACTTCTTGCAATTTTGCCGCTTTTTTCTGTTTGCTTTCTCGTTTTTGCGAGTCATCCGCCGATAGTCCCGTGGGGGCAGGTTGGCGATGCTTTTCTTCGGTTTTTTTCTTTACATCATCGCTTTCGCCTTTCAAAATACTACCTGCCTCAGTTTTTTGTTTCAAGCCCTCGGCAAGGTCTGACACGGGCAAGCTGGTCAGGCTATTTATAAAACCTTCTGAACTGCTTTTGTCCAGTTGAATGTCTTTTTTCTTTTTTTCCTTTTCTTGGGGAACTTCTTTTACTTCTTCTTTGGGGGCGTTGCCCGTAGTATCGGTTTTTGGGGTAGGCGAAGGTGTTTTGGTGCCCTTGGTATTGCCCAACTTGTCGGTATTGGGCTGCGTGCCTTGCTTAAGCTCGGTACCCGACTCACTCATTGTCTGTTTGGTTGTCTTCTGTTTGGTAGACTTTAGCGGGTGACTTCTTAAGGTATCAGAAGTTTCTTTTTTGTCTTTGTCCGGGCTACCTGTAGTGTCAGGCACTTTTGTTTTTTGCTGCAGCGTGTCGAGTTGCTCGTTGGGTTGTTTTTTGGGAGAGGTTTCTTCTTTTTTGTCTTTTGTTGGGGGGCTTATTTTGCCTTCGGCTATCCAGCGTTGGCGGCGTTGCTCCTCCAATATTATAAACTGTTCTTCGGTAGACAATTCCTGAAAAGGCAAGTCTTGCTTTTTGGTAGGGGTGTCTTGTCTGGTAGACGTATCACCTCCCAATGGCTTTTGCTCCTCTTTACCCTTGTGCTCTTTTTCTTGGTTTTCCTGGGCTAGTTTTTCTTGTTTGAGCTGTTCTTCGCGTTCACGCTGTTGTTCCTCAGCACGTTTTTTATAAAACTCAATGCGCCTTTGAAACTCCTTGGGACTGATGGTTTCCTGGCTATTATTTTGTTTGCCAGACTTATTGTCATATCGTTGTTTATATTTGTCTCCCATAGTTTTGCGAAAAGGATATACAAGTAGTTGGGGGTGTTTTATGGAGCTAAAATAAGGGTTTTGAAAGTATAAAGCAAAGAGAAAAAGTTATTTTGGTTTTCACAAACTATAGCATACGTATTTGAGGCGTGGGGCTGAGGTGTAAGCTTGAGCTGGCATCGTATAAAACTACAATTGCCCGGTGCTTGACGCCTTGTAAAAACCTACCCTTTTTGGGTCCTGCCTGTCCTGATACGACTCAAACTTTCGGGGGTGATCCCCAAATAAGACGCAATCTGGTAGTTGCGCACTCGCTGTTCTATGTCAGGGTATTGGGCAAGGAAATCATAATAACGCTCTTCGGCAGATTTATGCAAATTTGATATAATTCTTTTTTGAAAGGAAACAAAGGCCCGCTCTAGTTTTTGCCTGAAAAAATGCTCTAATGTAGGCACATAAGTATACAACTTATCCATGGAACTTTTACTGATCGCCAACAGCTCACAGTTTTCTATACACTCTAGATACAAGATAGATTTTGCTCCGGTAAAATAAGCCGTAAAATCACTCATCCACCAGTTTTCTATGCCAAACTGCACCGTGTACTCCCGGTCGTGGTCGTCTATCAGAAAAGAACGCAAACACCCCTTGATCACAAAATACTGGCGTGACACCGACTCGCCTGCCCTAATCATGAGTTGTTTTTTTTTGCAATGAATATGGTCAAAGTAATGCAGTGTTTGATTGAAGTCGTCAGGGGTGATGGCTACTTCTTGAGAAATGTGGGCAAATAAAGGATGCATTTTTTTTTACAAAAATTAAGGTTAAAAATGATTGTGGAAAATTGTTTGCTTGAATGTTTTGAATCATTTACAATAGAAAGGGAAACCATTTTTTGTAGGCCATCACTGCTGGTGCGCGTGTTTTTACAAACCCACGACAACGGCAGGATAAGATACATTTTTTGGTTGCCTCTTTGCCAATAAACATGCTGCTGTATGCTAAAGCTCAGTTATCAGAAACATACGTTACAATTTAAGTTTGAAGCCGGAACTTCACGCGGGGCGCTCACCGAACACCCGGTATACTATATCAAAATGTGGGACAGTAGCTCGCCTGACAGGGCTGGCATAGGCGAAGCAGCCCCCCTTAAGGGTTTGAGCATAGACTATCGCCCAGACTTTGAGGAGCAACTTAGTCAAATTATTGAAAATATAGAAGACCTGGCCATAGATCAGCCCGCCCGTTATGAAATTAACGAAATATCTAACCTGGTACCCGCAGGGTTTCCTGCCATTCGGTTTGGTATTGAGATGGCTTTTCTGGATTGGAAAAACGGAGGAGTGAAACAAATTTACCAAAACAGGTTTTACCAAGGCAAACAGTTGCTGCCCATCAACGGATTGATATGGATGGGAGAACCTGGGTTTATGCAACAACAAATAGCCCAAAAGCTGGGACAGGGTTTTGGTTGTATAAAAATGAAAATAGGAGCCATAGATTTTGACCAGGAGTGTGCCCTGCTTGCCAACATCAGAGAACGTTTTACTGCCGATCAGGTCACCCTTAGGGTAGATGCCAATGGCGCTTTTAGCCCTAAAGATGCCTTAAAAAAGCTGGAAAAGCTGAGTCAGTTTGACTTGCACTCTATAGAACAACCCATTCGCCCCAATCAATTGGCAAGTATGCGTAAACTTTGCCAGGAAAGCCCCATTCCTATTGCCTTAGACGAGGAGTTGATTGGAAAACTGTCTATCAACGAAAAAGAAAAACTGTTGGAGGTGATCCAACCGCCTTACATTATACTCAAGCCTACCTTATTGGGTGGTTTTATTGCCACCAAAGAATGGATTGACCTTGCCAAACGCAGAAAAATTGGTTGGTGGATTACTTCGGCGCTAGAGTCTAACATTGGGCTGAATGCCATTGCTCAGTTTACCGCCGAATACGACGAAGGAACAGTGCATGGTTTGGGTACCGGTGGCTTGTATCATAACAACATAGGTTCGCCATTGACTATAGTGAAGGACCAGTTAGAGTACCAGCCCAAAAAGTTTTGGGAAGAACTGCCAGGTTTTGTTGAATAATTTTCGAGGGAAGGTTTGTATTGCTATCAGAAAATACATAATATTAGCTTGTTGTAAACAACAGTAGTCCGCAGCATTCAGTTGATAGCCTCTACAGCCTCAAGTCCTTAGATGCCGATGCACATCGGTGCTTTTAGCGACAAGCTTCAAGTTTGAGGCTGCTCTACAAGCAACTTACCGATTTTATAATGCATTGATTTTTAATGGTTTATAAAATCGGCAGATGGAAGTCTATAGCCCCAACAGAGGGCAAGCTTCAAGCGACAAGTCGCAAGCTATACCCTGTTTAACTGCGTTGAACTCATCACAGCAAACTGCTGTAGATTCGGTTCATAGGCAATCATACTTTTATATACTCCTGATTTTCAGCAACTTACAAAAAGCAGTTAAAAGCCGTTGCGTGAGCATAAGTATGTAACATTATATTGACAATCAACCGCTTACAAAGTTCAGGGTATACACCCGCTGGCTAGAGCAGAACAACGGACACAAAAAAGTGTTGGAGAATTGAAACAAACCTTTTGCATATTATGGCTAATAAAAAACTTACCCGTGTTTTGTCTATCGATGGAGGGGGAATAAGAGGGGTGCTGCCCGGACAAATAATGGTGGCAATTGAACAACAACTACAAAAGAAAACCAATAACCCTGAAGCCCGTCTCGCCGATTATTTTGACCTGATGGCGGGCACTAGTACTGGTGGTATTTTGTGTGCCATTTACCTCACCCCCGACGAAAGCGGACGCCCCAAATACACTGCCGAACAAGCAGTGAACCTTTACCTGGAAAACGGAGGAGATATTTTTAAGAAAAAAATGTTCAGCTTTGGTGGCATTACCAACGAAAAGTATCCATCGGCTCCCATGGAAGAAGCCCTCGAAAAATACCTGGGAAATGCAAAGCTCAGCGAAATGATCAAAGAATGCCTGATTACATCGTATGACATAGAGCGAAGTAATCCTCATTTTTTTAAACGTCATAAAGCTATCGACAACAAAGGGTATGACTTTTATATGCGCGATGTAGCACGCTCTACCTCAGCCGCTCCCACCTATTTTGAGCCCAACCATGCGACGTCTTTTGCCGAAGTAAAGTATGCCCTCATAGATGGCGGGGTGTATGTAAACAACCCTACGCTTTGTGCGTATGCGGCTACCCGAAAATTAGATTTTGGGGAGGATAAAATAAAGCCTACTGCTTCAGAAATGATGATGGTATCTATAGGTACAGGTAGCACCAAGTACTCGTACGAATATGAAAAAGCCAAAGACTGGGGGGCGATTGGCTGGATCAAACCTTTGATTGATATCATGATGAAGGGGGTTTCTCAAACGGTAGACTATCAACTCAAACAGATTTTTGACGCCGTAGGCAAACCAGACCAATACTATCGAATTGAGCCTAAACTGGTGCACGCAGTGTCGGGTATGGACAATGCCGGCAAGGAAAACTTGATTAACCTAAGGGCTGATGGCAGCGAGTCGGCACTGGACAACGAAGACAAAATAAACAAAATAGTGGATATGCTGATTGCCAATGCTTAAGGGCTTGGCGCTTGCTTCTAAGTTGCTCGGTTCTTCCAGCAATTCATGATCACCTATACAAAAGCAAGAAACTGTCTCATCATTCAAATAGTTACACCTGCCGGGTTGTAAAAATCTGGCAGGTATGGCTAAATCTATGATGAGACAGTTTTTTTTAGAATATGCACTGGCTTACAATGCTTATTGCTCTTCCATGGGTTTGAGGTGGGTAATGTCACAGTAACGATCTACGGTAAACATATTGCCAGTGTAGTTTAGTTCATACAAACACAAATTGGTATGTTCAAACTTGTCCATGTCTTTCAGGTGATAGTTGAGCATCAATGCCAAAAAAGCCCGCATTGCCCGCCCGTGCATACATATCAACACCGTTTTTTCCTCTTCGCGTGATAATATTTTATCCAATACGGGTTTTTGTCGCTCTTGCAACATCACGGGGCTCTCCCCTCCTTCTATAGGCAAATCTACCTCTCCTTCGCCCCATTTCCTGACCAACTCGTGGTAATACGCATCGTCTTCTTCGCTTATTTTACGTCCTTCCCGGCTTCCCCAATTGATCTCGTTCAACCCTGAGTAGTGTTCTACCGGAATGCCCGCGTCGATAAAACGCTGAACAGATTGAATGCTACGCTTAAGTTTAGAAGTATAAATTTTATCAAACTTCACTGATTTGTACATATCAAAAAACAGGGCTGCCTGGCGTTGTCCGGTGGCGTTCAAGTCAGAATCTACCCCGCTGCCTTGTACTATTCCCTGTAAATTATACTCAGTTTGTCCGTGTCTTATAAGGTATATTTTTTTTGTTTTCAAAATTGTCTAATTTTATCGCTGTTTTAATGAACGGTTATTTTTTACCCATTCTTAAAACATTCAGTTTTTTCGTTTTGTTTGAAAGTAGGTTTCAAATTAATAGATGTACAGGACAAGCCAAAATAGTGACGCTCAATTATTTGCTAAATTAAAGCCTGTTTTGTCTGACTACCTACCCATTGGAGGCAATTGCTCACTTTACAAGAATACAATTTTTTATGCTAAATACTGATGTTACTCCCGAAATATTAAACCAAGGTGGGAAAAACTGCATGGTAGGACATGTAGGCATTGAAATTACAGAAGTAGGTACCGACTATTTATGTGGCAAAATGCCGGTAGATCAACGTACTCACCAACCGATGGGATTGCTTCATGGAGGCGCTTCGGTAGTACTCGCCGAAACCTTGGGCAGCATAGCCGCTACCCTTTCCGTAGATACCAAAAAATATTTTTGTGTAGGCCTGGAAATTAACGCCAATCATATACGGGGAGTAAAAAACGGGTATGTATACGGCAAAGCTACCCCATTGCACATTGGCAGAAGTACCCATGTGTGGCAAATAAACATTCGCAACGAAGACGAAAAACTGGTGTGTACCAGTAGAATCACGATGGCGATCAGAGAAATTAAATAACGTGATTTTTTTACAAAAGAAAGATTTACTTATGAGAAGGAAGGCTTTAGAACAAACACTACAAACAACGCCCCGCTTAAATTTATTTCAAGGCTTTTTTCAGGCAGCTTTAAAAAATAACTTACCCATAGCCATCTGGAGGTTACCCAACCAAGACACTCAAAACGTGGTGGTAGACCTGAGCGGACAAGCCCAGCAAATGAAGCTTGACCTGGAAGAGAGCCGCCCAGGGTTTGCCTTTAGTCGCTTTCTGAACCCCCACCTCAAACAAACCTATTTTCTCAATGCCGATGTACACTATTCTACCAAGCTAGACACCATTCAATACCTCACCCCACCCCACGCCCTTGACAATCAATGGCACCAAAGTCAACAACGTTTTTTACAGGCATTTGAAGCAACACTAGAGGCTGCCCCTGCCTCACCTGTACACCCCAAAACACCTACTCCAAACCGTTTGCACATTGCTTCAGAAACCGACTACAGTCAATTGGTACACCGTGGAGTAGAGGCAATCAAAGCTGGTTTGTTTAAGAAAGTGGTGCTCTCGCGCGCCAAATCGGTAGACTTGCCTGCCAACTTTGACCATGTACAAACTTTTATGAAACTATGCCAACGTTACGCCAATGCCTTGGTGTACCTGGTGTATGTTCCAGAAATAGGACTTTGGATGGGGGCTACTCCTGAAACCCTCATTAGTACCGACGATCAACAACAGTTTAGAACTATAGCATTGGCAGGCACCCAGGCCCACAACCATGAGCTGCCACTAAGCCACACCGCCTGGATGCAAAAAGAAATAGAAGAGCAGGCAATGGTTAGCCGATATATTATCAATTGTTTTAAGAAAATACGCTTGCGTGAGTTTGAAGAGGTAGGACCCAAAACGGTAATTGCAGGCAATCTGGTACATTTATGTACCCGTTTTAAAGTAGATATGCAAGCAGTAAACTTTGCCGAACTGGGCACGGTCATGCTGGACTTGCTACACCCTACTTCGGCAGTTTGTGGAATGCCCAAAGAAACGTCACAAGAGTTTATTCTTCAACATGAGCATTATGACCGGGCATTTTACAGCGGGTTTATAGGTCCGGTAAACATCACCCAGGCAACCCATATCTTTGTCAACTTGCGTTGTATGCAGCTATTGGGCAACCAGGCAATACTATACGCTGGGGCTGGCATTACCGAAGACTCAATACCTATGCGCGAATGGCACGAAACCGAGATGAAGTGTAAAACGATGTTAGACATTATACAATAACACTTAACCGCTGAACCAGAGAGAAAACCTCACACTTTGTTCAGCGGTTCACACAGCCATTCACTACGCCTCAATCTCGCACAAGCCTTTCTCAAAATCGGCTTGTACTGTTTTAAACTTAACGTTTTTCTTTACAGTTCCATCGGGGTATTTAGCAGTTACCTTGTCGTTGCGACGAAAGGTTTGCTTCTTTTGAATGGGTGGCAAAGGTCTGCCTGAATGTCTGTTGTCAGGGTTTGCTTCTACTCCAAAAGGATCTTCAAAAAACGCTTCATCTTCGTCATATTCATCGTCAAAAAGGTCCTCGCTGTCCTCCCCTTCCATTAGTTCGTTCAAAGCCCCCATAAAATTACCAATCATTTGTCTTTGGTCTTGAAAATCCCCAGGGGTAAACTCCTCGGGTTCTTCATTATAACTTGCCAAAAACAACTCCTTCTCAGCGTCGTGCTCCTCGCTCAACAGATCGCTTACAGGCAACCACCGATGCACAAAACTAAACTCCCATAAATCGGCTTGATAATCTTTTTTAAACTGTGCTTTTAGCTTAGTTAACATCTTTTTTTGTGGTGCATAGTAGTCGGGCTGCTGAAGTCTGAGAGCCTCCACAAACTCTACTATATACCTACCACCCCATAGCACCAACGAATCGGAGCTCGCCTTGCGTGGCATAAATACGTTGAGGCTTTCTAAAAACGTTTGAAAGCTGCGTTCTTTGAGGGTAAAGTGACCCAACCAAGAGCTTGCTTCCTTGTTGAGCCAGTAATCGGCAAAATACTCCCACAAAGTACCGCTTAGCACAAAGGGGCATTGCTTGTCGAGCATATATTTCATGAAAACAACCTTAAGTGTAATCATTTCGTCACGCTTTGTATCTTTATACTTGCCCAGTACCTTTGTTTTCAAGTCATCATGTATGGTCAAGTCAAATGCCCTTGCAATGATACCAGGAACACCCTCTGGCAAGTTAAAATCAAAAGCACTTACTTTTTGGGTAAACGCTTCTTGGTCAAACCCTGTGGCCGCTGCTTTGCCCAACTCTATATTGAACTTTAACATCGCCAGGTCTTGCAAAGACTCCACGTCAACATCGTCAGATTCCCCAAGATTGTCGTATTCATTTTCGATAAATGAATCTACAACGTCTATATGACCATAGTAGGCAACTTGCAATACGCTTGACATCAACAAGTCTATATTAATATCTTCGTCTTGTAGATAGGCATTAAGAGCGCTTACAATCATTGCTTTATTGTTTGTAAAGCAATAGTATCTAATGAGCATTTCGTTGATATGAAACCTTACATTGGTATACAATTCAGGGTTTTGTTGTATACCTGCTTGTAACTGAATAATTGTATCAAACTCTTTGTAATGCTCCCAATAAGAGATAAAGTCGAGCGTCAGGTTTAAAAACTCATACTCATCTAAAAGCTCTTGTGGTATGGGCTGAGTCAATATTTTGAGTGCTTCGTCGGCTATTTCTTTGAGTAGTCCCTCTTCGTATTTTTCATAAAAATCTTTAAAATCCATTGCTTTGCTTTGTTTAAGTTTTGGTGAAATAAAGGCTTGTTTAAAGTGCATAAAGGTAAAGTTTAAACAAGTGCTCAAGGCATTTTCATGCCGCAAATATACTTTAAAAAAATAAAGCAATGGGTAAATATATCAAGCAAAAGGCGTTACTTTCTAAGCTCCCCCGTCTTATTTTCCAACTTGGTCAGCACGGCACTTTGTTCGGTAGTAAGCACACCACCCTCCGTCAAATCGTTTTTTTCATAAGGATCATTGACCAAATCATACAACTGCTTTTGCCCACTATCAAACACTATAAATTTATACTGTGTATTGTGTATGGTATACCCCGACTTATCACATAGGCGTCAACCTAAGGGTATTACAATACTCCGCAGTGATTTTAGTCAAAGTTGTTTGCTGGTTCTCAGTTATTTACGAATTTAAAAATAAATTGAGTAAGCAATCTTAATATAAGATACTGGTTTACAGCATTTAACAAGGTAAACATTTACTCGAATCAGCTATCGACTAAATACTTTTAACTAAAAAATTCATAAACCACTGAAAATAAGTATACTATGATTTTGTTAGTTGTCTCTGAACCGAATCTACAGCGGCTTGCTGTGATGAGCTCAACGCAGTTAAACAGGAGGCAACTTGAAGCACCGATATACATCGGTATCTAAGGACTTGTTGCTTAAAGCACCGATATTCATTGGTAATAAGCCCACTGTTCTTGTGGACTTATTAATTCCAATAGCATTTATCCAAGGACTTGCCCTTGTCAGGGCTGCAAGCTATTTTGCTCACAACAACTACCCTAAATACTCTTTAGCCTTTTGAATCCACTCTTCATATTCTTGTTTATAATGCTCAAACCCTTGTTCTTCGGCAATTAGCCTGCGTTCAGGCAACATGTTCATGTACAACATATACAAAGCCGCCGCAGCTACTTTGAGCGACCCTCCGGCACTAAGGGTAGGCGCATTGGCTAGTTTTTCACGAATATTGTGTATTTTTTTGTTAAAACTACGTAGGTGTTGTGACATCTGCGGGTAAGTAAGGTGAGGATTTTCAGAAAGCAGCATTACCTCTTCATAGAGCTTGGTCAAGTCACGAAAAATAATCCGGTGTTGTTTGTTGCTTGTTCTTTTGATAACTTTAAATGCATTCATGTTTTTTGTGATGGTTGTAGAAAACCCTGGCTGTTTGATTGGTTAGTATTGCCCTTGCAGCAGTCTTGTGTTTTTTGTCATTTACTAACCCACAAAATTTAGCATCCAACGATCAGGCGTTTGGTGCACTAACCTCTTGAGTTTGCAGCGTTTCTTGCTGGTTTACATTATTTTACTGTTAAAATCAAATACCAGACATACCACTAAAGGCTTTGATAGTCCCGTACTCTGGGGATTAGGTACAGCTTCAAGTTTTTTTTGCTCGTTCATTTTACTTCAAAACGAATCGCTGCAACTGTGCTCTGCCATAGGCTAAATACCACATAGTACAGGTTTTTGAAATACACTGAAAACAAACTCGAATTGATACTGTATTTATTGAGCCTCCAGAGAGCAGACATTTTGAATGACTATATTGTCTGGCATTCGGTACTGTTGGGGAACTTTTGATAAACAATGACCCAACAGACAATGATGGATATTTAATTTAAGTTATGATGTGGTATAAGCAACCGTGCTTTACTGGTTAAGGTGTTTTTGAGATACATAGCTGAATCAATTAAATTTAACTTTTCCATTTTTATACTATTCAATGATATGATAGAATACTGTGATGACTACCTTTAGAGTGTATGCAAATACAATCTTGCACTCATAGAAGGCGTTTTCAACAGAATTCTTTTAACGATTATTGCAGGCATTAAAATTTACGGGACAAATATAGGGGGACAGGAGTGTTTATTCCAAAAATAGAAGGTATACAAAAGGTTGTAGTAAGTGTTTCAAAATATAAAAACACCAGCATTAAGCTATACACCAACTTTTTAGTATACTGATTATCAGTGTATTAAAAAACAAAACATACTACATAATTGTCCTCCAGTTTTTTTTGTGAATGGTAAAAAAACATGTGACAAAAATTTTCCAACATTTTTGGTGTATACAATTTTAACCTTTTGTATACCTTAAATAACCCTTATTTTTTTGGTTTTTTGGGCAAAATATCTATTGCTTTTATTGTTTATTTATTTTAGAGTTTATACATAGGCTTTCAAGAGCTTGGCTATAGGTTTGCGTTTGTATATTTTTGCCACTTCAAAAGCGTTTTTTCCGCTAAACCCATCGATCAGATAAGGGTCAGCGCCTTGCTCCAGCAAGTATTGCGCAATGTCTGTATGCCCATTTTCGGTGCATACAATCAGAGCCGTCGTCAAAAATTCAGGATGGCGGTAGTTTAAGTCTACCCCTGTGCGAATATGGTAACGTACCAACTCCAGGTTACCATCTTGAGCCGCATAAAACATTTCTTTCCAATCTCCTCCCATATCTAATAGATTATATCTGTATTATTGTACAACCATACTGGAGAAAGTCTCCAGACTTAAAACTCGCAATGGCGGCAAGTTTGTAAATTGCTTTGCTAAATTTTGAAGCAATTTAACAATTTCCTCCTATTCAAAGACCTGAGTTGAAAAAACTTAAGCCAAATGCCCCCACGCTGGTCAAAGCCTCCAGACTTTAAACTCACAATAACAGCAAGTTTGCCACTTGCCTTTGGAACATTCGCCGAAAGATTGGGTGGGGTTTTTCAAAACCTCTTCAAAACTCATAGATTTCATCTTGCGCAAGCTGTCTAAAGGCAATAGGGTTGCTTGCTTGGGTTGAGCTTGGCAACGGTAGTGAGTAAAAGAAAACAAGAAAATAATATAAACTAGTTTTATCATAATAACATTAACCCTGTAAGGTCATCTACTTTTCTGGTTTTGCCCAAAATCCTGAATCATAATCAAGAATTTCCGTATTGGGTAACGCCTTTTTCAGCATCAATTTTTCTTCCTTTGAAAATTTATGAGTGTTAAGACCTAGCCTCTTTAATTGAGTGAGTGATGTTATTACTTTTGGTAAAAACTTAAACTCATTGTAACTAATACTTAAGACCTTTAACTGTGCTAACTTGCCAATGTCATCTGGCAAATCAGTAGTTTTATTCTGAGGCAAATACAACTCCTCTATATTAGTCAACAAACCTACTTCGGCTGGTAATGATGGATAGTCACCAAAAGCCAAGGCAAATTGTTTCAGCTTACTTAATTGACTTATGATTGAAAACGCCTTTGCTAAATTTGTAATGGAACTTAGTTGAATGCCTAGTTTCTCTAGTTGCTTAAAGTTGCCAAAGGTGACAGGAATACGCGTGTTTTGCATCCCTGACAAAGACAAACTTTGCAAAGAAGGTAAACTCGTAAGTATAGGAGTTATTTGCTCTAAGTTGATGTCTGTACTCTGAATAATTTCTAATACCTTCAAACTATATAATTTTTTAAACGAACTAGGCAATACTGTGATATGGCTAAGCCTTAATGCTTTCAGGTTCTTTAGCTTGTTACTTAACCCGCTTAAGTTCAAGGTTCTGTTACCTGCCAAGTTTAAATCTCTTACAGGAACTTTTTCCAAGTGATGGGGGAGGGTTGTCAAATTATTTATAGCTAAATTCAGCATGTGTAAGTTTTTAAGCCCAGCTACGTCTGAAGAAAACGATTTAATTTCATTCTTACCCAAATAGAGCTGTTTTAAGTTGGTAAGTTTACCAAACCCTTGGGGCAACCTACTTAGCTGATTATTAGCCAATTTGAGCACCTCCAAACTTTTCAACTTTCCTAAGCTATGTGGTAAACCAATCAGCTTGTTGTGTGACAAATCCAACTCTTTCAAGTTTTTGAGCCTACCTATCGACTTGGGCAAAGCTTTCAAATTGTTGCGAGTAAGTGTTAGTACTTGAAGGTTTGTGAGCTTGCCTATACTTTTTGGAATTTCGCTAATGCCTTGTTTAACCCCTACTATTATATATTGCACATTGGCATTTTTGAGTAAATGTATTTTTTCCAACTCTTCTTTATCTAACCCAACCCGATAAGCTTTTGTGGGGTTTTTCAAAGCCTCTTCAAAACTCATAGATTTCATCCTGTGCAAGCTGTCTAAAGGCAATAAATTAGCTTGTATCTTTTGTTGAGACTGGCAATGGTAGTGAGTAAAAGAAAGCAGGCACAATAAATGAAACCACTTAATCATTTCATCCACCCTGTAAATTGTTTAAATGATTTATAATCAAAATCCATTATCTGAGTATTGGGTAACCCTTCTTTTAACATTTTTCTTGTTTTACTTGAGAGCTTCTGATTATTAATTGCTAACCTTTTTAATTGAATTAACTGAGTCATCTCAGTTGGTACAGTTTCTAGAGAATCATTGGATGATAAGTCAAGTATCTTAAGGTTCGTAAGTTGCCCTATTTCTTTTGGTAATTTTTCAAGTTTATTTCCTCCTAAAAATAATCCCTCTATGCTAGTAAGATACCCTAATTCAGCAGGAAGCGATTTATAAGCACTAAACATTAACCCTAATTGTCTTAAGGTTTTAATTTTACTTAAATATACCAGCCCTCTATCTATATTTTTAATAGTCATAAAAAAGGCTAAACTTTCTAATTTTTTGAATTTTTCAAAAGTTGTTGGAATATCTACTGGTTTTGAGTTTACTAAAAGTAAATATTTTAACTGAGGTAATTGAGTTAGAATAGTGATGCATTGGTTAATGTTTTGAGTTGGATATGTGATTATCAACATCTCTAGGGTTTGTAGCCTCTTTAAAGATATTGGCAATGCTGAGGTTTTTTTGAGGTCTAAGAACTTTAAAGCGGGTAACTGGCTAAACCTCTCACAAGCATCTTGAAGATTTAAATTAGGGTTGGCATTTAACTTTAACTTTTCAATACTAGCGATTTTCTCTAAATTAGAAGGTAGTTTTTTTAAGTCATTTGCCATTAAATTTACTTCTTTCAGTTTTTTAAGTCTTTGAGCACTTATAGGAAAACGTTTCATTTGATTTTTACCCAAATGAAGTTGTTGAAGCTGAAGCATGCTTCCAAAGCTTCTAGGCAAGTCAACCAGTCTATTATTATATAACTTTAATATTTGCAAGTGTTGCAATTTCCCCACACTATTTGGTAGACTAGTAAGCTCATTATTGGATAAATCTAATTCCTTCAGGTGTTTAAGCTTTCCCAGTGACTTTGGTAATGTTTTCAGCTTATTCCGAGTCACTTTTAATACTTGGAGATTTGTTAGTTTACCAATATTTTTTGGAAGCTTGGTAATCCCTTGCTCAACTCCTACTATAATGTATTGTACATTAGCATTTTTGAGCAAACCTATCTTTTCCAACTCATCTTTATCTAAACCAACTCGATAAGCTTTGTTTGGTTTTTTCAAAGCCTCCTCAAAACTCATCGACTTCATCTTACGCAAACTGTCTAAAGGTAATAAGTTGGCTTGTTTGGGTTGAGCTTGGCAATGGTAGTGAGTAAGAGAAAACAGACAAAAAATAGTTAATCTAATTAATACTCTAAACATATACTCTAGTTTATTTAACAAAGAATTACCAATTTGTTTTAATCTTTTTTATCAATGGGTTAGCACTTTCATATTCACCCTTGACTACCCCTACATCAGCAGTTATCTTGATAGCATCATATAACATAATCTCAACAGCTCTTACTTGTTTCCCCCACTTAATAGGAGTCAGCTTTATAGCCAACTGGTAAGTATGGCTCGCCCCTAACCCTTTACTTGTAACTGGATTCTTCATTTTTTCGCGTAAAACTGGGTCAGCCAATGAAGTTTGCATTGCTAGTTTGAGTTGTTCTTGAGACCAATTAAGCGGAGTTTTATTATTATTCTTTAACACATTACTTACATTAGCAATTATACTTGTTATCACCCCAGGTATTAGCCCAGATAATTTATCAATTTTAAAAACATCAAGCCCAAAAACTATTGTAATGTCTGCATCTCTAGCTTTACTACCTTCAAATAAACACTTTACCCCTATTTCAAAAGAAACTGCATGAATACTAATAGGTACTTTATAAGCCAGAGTAGTTACCGATTGACCTATGCGTGAATAATCCTGTTTAGTGTTTTTATCTCCCTTTTTCTCATCTTTTTCAATACTAGCTTTATCAAGTCGTGATCCATGCATTACCTCTAGTTCCATGCCCACTTTTGTTTTAGCATCTTTAGCATCCACCCCAAAAAATACTTTTACAAACATGCCACTTTCAGCATAGGGCTCTTGTTTTCTAGCCAAGTCAGTATTAGCTTTGATAGAGGTTGCCACTTTATTTGCCCAACTTTCAGCACCTTTAAAATCATTGGCATTGTTGCCCCAAGCAAAGTTAATTCCTCCATGCATTGCAACTCCTAAAGCGTCTATCGGATTAAGTTCATAATCATCAAGTAACTTTTGAAGAGCTACAACAGGCCAAGCAGGAGTAATTGCTAGGCTCGCATTAAGTATTTTCACCCACAAAGAATCACTAACCATATACTTGCTAGCCATTTTTCGTAGGCGTTTATAAACTGCTAATTGATAATATGTCATCACATCATTACCTGTCACTCCTTGAGCTTCTACATACCCGCCCAAGGTAAGCCCTACTTCTGCTATCTCAGCAAAGTTTCCTTTTATTGTAACCCCAAGTTTGCTTGTAAGCTTTATGTTTGACCCTGATTTAGCAGGTTTTCCAGGTTTAGGCTTGGGCCCGCTACGTTGCGCTTCAATTTTCAAATCCATTCCTAAAAAGATTCCAGCAGTAACAGGTGCGTATACTCCCACAAATAATTTAGTTTTACTTCCATCATAAGGCAATTCACCCTCCAAAAGAGCTCCTAGTCCCCCTAAAAATGTCCCTATATTAGCTGCTTCGACATTGCCAAGGTTTTTAGCATTTGTTTTTTGCTGTTGCACACGTGCTTGGTCAGAAAGTACATTTTTATAATCTTGTATTTCCTTTTTATGTTTTGCATAATTCTCCAACGAGTCAAAATGAGCGGTAATGGCAGTATTGGCACTGGGTTTTTGGTGTTGGTATTTATATACACTAATTGCCTTGGTGCTATTGTTACCTATGCCTATTTCTAGGGTATTACCCTTGGCTGTGCTCTTGAGTGCATCGTAGTTCTTATAAATAAACTCGTGGGCCTTATTGGTCCAGTCGTTACCCTTTAAACTATACCCATGTATCCATACTACAGGCATTTTTACAGCGTGGCGTTGCTTGTCTTTGCCCGCAAAGTAGTGGATATAGTCAGGGGCTAATTGCATATCCGACAATAATGCACCTCCATGTTTGTTAGGTTGGCGCCATTTAGCAAAGTCAAAGTGCTCTAACTTTGCCGTGCTTAAAGGCACTTTTACACTGTCGCCAGGGTGAGCCGATAACACATTCTTTCCCCCATGCTCACCACTTGTCTTCCATTTATTGCTTAGGTCTAACAATCCTGAAGGCAATCCTACCTTTCTCGCTATCCCCTCTCTTGTATCATCTGGAATCAATATATAACGCAAATGGGTAATAGAAACCGCTTTGTCACTCCCCTCACTAAACCATATTTTCTCTTCTTCGTTCAACCCTAACCCGTCTACTTCGGCTTTTTGATTTTTTCCAAGCCCATTGGTCACGTATATTGTACTTAATTGTATGTCACGCTTTACATCAGCAAGATATTGAACATAGGCTTGCTTAAAAGCTGGGGCTTGGAATAGTTTCTTAAAAGCTTTGCTTTGAAACACCTGTTTAGGAGAAATAAGCTTGGTACCCTTAGGAAAGTGTATTTTCGCTCCTTCATCTATATTGTTAATGTTTTTTATATGGGTATTCATGCTCAAAAATTCTTTGAACGAAATACTGATATTACCAGCTTGTTTATGCCTTAAAAACACCCTATACAATGTTCCCTCTTCTTTCTGTCCCTTATAAATATAAATTTCATAATCATTATATTGGGTAGCTTCCTGTGAGTTCCACCTAAAAACCCCTCCGTATTTTTGTACTGCACCAGGCGCTTTTAACATTTGTTGGCTTCTGCCTTCGTTATATTTTTGCAAAATATAATGCGCTTCGGGCAAATTTGGGGCAGCAAAACCTGATTGCTTGGCAATGCCTTGGTTATAATTTTGTATTATTCTATCAGCACTCGATACATTGGGAGAAGAGAGTTTTGCTCCAGGGGTACTTGCCAATGTATTGGTTGTGGTAGTTTTTTGAGGTGAGGTTGAGTGGCTAGTTTTTTCGGAAGTTTTTGACATAACATCTTAGTTTAGGTGGTACTTTTAAAAATACAAAAATTCACTTAACTTTTATTAATACCTTGTCATTTTAATTAGATCAATAGTTACCCACGCTGGTCAAAGCCTCCAGACTTTCACCTTACAATAGCAGCAAGTTGGTAAATTGCATTTGAAACAGGGGAAGTTTAAAAAAATTAAGCCAGTAAAAGTAAATGATGGCGGTAGCCCTTGCTTCAAAAATAGGTTCTACCTTACTTGCCCTGTTTTTCCAGCACAATTTTAGCTAAATTGCAGCCGTAATCAGACTAGAGCGCATGAATACTACTCCTGACAATAATACTGTGAAAGCGACCACTCAAAACAATACCCATATACTACAAGCAGAGCTTAATTGGCTCAAAGCCTTGGTGCTTCACCGGGTAAGTTCCCCGCAAGACCCTACTACACTAGAAGGGCTTACCTTACCTTATAGCAAAGAACTCCCGGACGATGGCAGCCATTATGTAAAACTGGCACAACGCCTCCAACTATCGTTGGAAGGGCGCTTGTTATTAATTTTGGGTTTGGCTCGCTCTATGGACGATGATGCGCTTTTTCCACTGGCCGAACTATGCAGTTTAAATAAAAGCAACCTGGAAGACAGTCAACACTGGTGTTTGCGTATGATAGGCGGGCACCTCCACGCCGAAACCCAAACCTTTATTCCTACCCTCAAAACCTTGTTGTTTTTGTTGTGTGGCAGCAACAAAATAGCCCAGCAAGAAGCATTGTTGCGTTTTCATACCCGCCACGCCTTATTTTTAGAGGGCATCGTAGAAATGCACCCGTTGGGAGCAGCTTCAACCCGGGGCGACCGGGTAGTACAGGACTGGATCAACCACCAGGTTTTTTTGAATCCTTCTTATTTGCGCTACTTCTTGGGTGGTCCGGTGCCCCAGCCCGAAGACGACCTCAACTTACCCATTCGCCTGTTAGACTCAGGCTTGACTATAGACGACCTTGTATTGCCCGACAAAGTACACTCGCAACTACAACCCGCCATTCATTTTATCAAACATGGGCAGGAGTTTTTTCAGCGCGAAGGCATTCGTAATAAATTTCGTGAAGGTTTTATTATGCTGCTCTATGGACCTCCGGGAACGGGTAAAACCCTGACTGCCTCGGCATTGGGCAATAGCCTGGGCATCAAAACTTATCAATTGGAAGTGTCGCAGGTGATTTCTAAGTATATAGGCGAAACCTCGCAAAATATGGAGAAGGTGTTTGCCGAGCTAGAGCGTGCCATTCAATGGCTGGAGGGGCAAATGTGTATTTTGTTTATCGATGAGGCGGACGCTGTGATGGGTAAACGCTCAAATGTAAAAGACAGTAAAGACCGCTACGCCAATATGGATGTATCGTTTTTGCTCCAACGCCTCGAAAAGTTTCCAGGATTGCTTATTCTTGCCACCAACTATGAGCGCAACATGGACGAAGCCTTTGGGCGCCGTATTCAAACCTACTTGCACATTCCATTGCCCAACGAAGAGCAACGCAAGCACCTCTGGAAAAACATATTGCCCAAGCCTTATGCTTATGTATCGCCTAACATGCCCGCTATTCTGGCGCACCAATTTGCCATGACCGGGGGGCACATCCAAAACATTCTGAAGCAAGCTTGTTTGCACGCAGCAAGCGACAACAGCACTGTATTAGAGTTTAACCGTCACCTGGAGCCTTACATCAAGTCGGAGTATGCCAAGAAAAATATCACTTATACTCCGCCACGCAATATTTTGACCTTGCTACAGCTTGAGCCCAAAGAATATACTCAATACAAGTACTGGGCAGATGCTTTGCCCGAAAAAATCTCTTTTATGCCCAGTCGTTTGCCCGAATACTTGAGCAAATGTATCAACCTGAGTCAAAACGAGGTGGTAACGCTCATGAAAAGTATTTTGCCTACAGTAGAAGGAAGCCAAAAAAGTACGCTGGGATTTGAGCCCATCAGGTCGGCATTGAAAAAACACTGTGAAGCCAATCAAATAGACTGGCAGGCTTTTGCTCAAAAAATGAATGCGTTTATGGGCAACACTGGGTCAAAACCTGCTTCCTCACCTGCTTCTAAAAAAACCAAGGAGAAACCTGTAGACAAAAAAACAGAAAAAGCGCCGGAAGAGGCTCCAAAAGCTCCTCCGACGCCACAAAAAATAACGCCTACACCTCCCCCAACCAAAGAACAAAACCTAGTGCCTCCTACCTCTACCAACAATGGCGCTGGCCCAAGTTCGTCGGAATACGCTCCTCCTCCACCCCCCTCAGAATACACGATTGATGGCAACCGGGCAATCCTTAACCCCGAACTGGCCACCAACCATTGGTTACGTTTTTTGCCCGAAGGCTTTAGCTATACCAGGCAGGAAACCCCAAAAAATCTGGGGAAGTTTTATGCCCTCACTGAAAACGAAATTATGGTCACTTTACAGTTGGCTGCCAATGATGCCGAAAAGAATGGTTCAAATTACATAGAGTTTACTCCTCACATTAGTGATAACCTAGAGAAACTTCGAAAGAAAATAAAAAAGGATACGCTTTACCGCGATTCGTTTGCGGGCATGTAGCAAGACTATTTGTTGGTGCCTAGGCCACTCACCTCTTGTAGCTTTGGTGAAGCAAAAACTCAATGTGGGGTAAGCCGTTCTACCAAATAGACACATTGGGCATATATGATGCGCTGAAAAAACGGCAACAATAAATTGTAGTCGGGCTTAAAATCTTGTTGAATTTGCGGAAGTACCTCTGTATACAAAGATTGTTGGCACTTTTGCAACAACTCCTGGCTCAACGCCTCATCTTGCAGCTTTTGGGCAGCAAACTTTTTTACGGTGCTTTTAAGTACTTTTTTGTATTTGGTAGATTCGAATAGCCTGACTGGATCGTCGAATAGCAGACGATATTGGGTATCTTCATTCATAATGGGTCTAGTTTAATCTCACTTATTTTATCATACTATCCAGTTCTCATTGGATAGAGCATTTTATACTGAAAAGGCAATATTTATACCTCTTTCCTACTATTTATACGTATTCCCCCCCTTTTGTTCCTCTCAAAAGCGCCTTTGTTTGTATTGCACGCCCCAAAATCACAAAAAAAATTCCCCCTTTGACACATATTACAACCGTTTTACCACAAGCGTGATTTTTAGCCGTCATCGATGAGTTGGCAGCAACTACAGGTGCAAGTCTTTAGATACCGATGCACATCGGTGCGACAAGCCTCCACTTTATAAACAGGGTATAAAAATTGTGCATTCAAGTAAATACCTGTCGTTTAAAAGAAAGCTTTATCTCTCCCCCAGAAATGCAGGCAGAGTACTGGTTCTTTTGAGAACTCAAATAATTATTATACATTTAAACAACCAATGGCTTTTAGATAAGCTCATTTTTCGTGAAGCTAAACAATATCAATACATTTAAACAGGGCATCCCTCATTTATCACTCATTATTTTGCTGTTTTTTGGCGCTCCTTTGTGGGCACAAAACAGCCAACATGTGTCATTGATTGACATGGTAGATGAATATCACCTGGGGCAAGACTCTATTCAGGTACTGCCAGACCCTGGTGGTAAACTTACCATTGCACAAGTATCATCCCCTGAGTTTCAGCCATTGTTTAAATCAGCCTCTGCCATTAGCCAAAAAGTTCAGGTATATTGGGTGAGGTTTTCGAGCAGTGCCAACTTAGAACACGAAAAAGACTGGGTGATGAGCTTTGAGCCCTGGGATAAAGTTAATTTGTATTATGCCAACCCCAAATATAAGGACTACCCGGCATCTAATGTAAAAAAGTCGGGAGCAAGCCTGCCCATGAGTATGCGCGATGTAGACCAAAGTCTCGATCGTGAGCGACCTTTTGTAACTGTACCTATCATTAACAATTCAAAACAAACTTTTTTTATCCGATTGGCGGGTGCCCCTCACTTTGCCAACCGCATCAGTCCAGTGCTTTATTCGCGTACACATATTTTAGAAAAGAAACGCCTGGAGAAGTATACTCAAGGCTTACACCTGGGCTTTATTCTAACCATGGTCTTGTACAATCTCTTTATTTTTATTTCAGTAAGAGACCGCAGCTACCTTTATTATGTACTGTACTTGTTTTTTCTGGGGGTGATCTTCATGATAGACGATGGAGACGGTATGGAACTACTCTGGCGTGAATACCCCTGGCTAGATACCCACCTCACTTATTTTATTTTGCCTTTGGTGCTCATATTCAATACCTCATTTACCCGCAGCTACCTAAACACTCGTATTAATAGCCCTTATTCTGACCGCCTACTCAAGATATTGATTGGCTTTATGTGGCTGTTGATGCTGACAATCATAGTATTTACTGCCACCAAACAGGGTAAGTATATACGTCAATATTACACCATTTTTTACGGACTGGTAGCTATTATCATCACCATCAATACTGGAGTAGCATTTCACTGTATCCGCATTGGTTTTCGTCCGGCACGCTATTACCTCACTGCCAACCTCAACTTGTTTATTAGTTTTGGTATTGCCATTTATTTCTTCTGGACCGATCAGTTCTGGAACGGACACGTAGCCTTACAGATTGGCTCAGCCCTGGAAGCCATCTTGTTTTCGCTGGGGCTTGCCGACCGTATCAATACGCTTAAGCGCGATAAAGAATTCGCCAATGAACGTATTATCAGACAACTGCGTGAAAACCAGGAAATACTCAAAGAGAACCAGTTGATCAAAGACAAAGCCAACAAAGAACTCTCCCGCAAGGTGCGCGAACGCACGACACAGTTAGAAGAACGCAACAAAGAAATAGAGATTAAAAACACCAAGATTACCGATAGTATACGCTACGCCAAAACCATTCAAAGGGCTATTTTGCCCAATACGGATAAACTTTGTCAAGCATTTAACAATTACTTTTTGGTATATTTGCCCAAAGATATTGTTTCAGGTGATTTTTACTGGCTGAGACATTTTGCCGAAGAACAAAAAACTTTTATTGTAGTAGGCGATTGTACCGGACATGGAGTTCCCGCCGCTTTTATGTCGCTCATTGGTACCGCTACGCTCAATGAAATAGTCAATCAAAAGAAAATTGATGACCCAGCAGATATTTTAGTCCATTTACACGAAAGCATCCGGGTATCATTGCACCAGGCTGATGGAAAAAATGAAGATGGCATTGATCTTGGTTTGTGTTTAATAGAACACGACCCAGAAAATGCTAAACAACGAAAAGTAACCTACGCTGGTGCAAAGCGAAATTTGCTTTGTGTAATAAACAATACACAGGAACTAATAGAAGTAAAAGGCGACCGTAAGTCGGTAGGAGGCATGCAAAGAGAAGAAAAACGTGTTTTTACTAACCATGTGCTTAATTTAAACACGGGAGACACGCTTTACCTGACGTCTGATGGTTATACTGACCAAAATGGAGAGCAAAAGAAAAAGTATGGAAAACTTAAGTTTTTACAAACTTTGACCAAACTCTCGCTGCTTAGTTTGTCTGAACAACGCCAAGAGTTATTGCAGGAACTGAAGGAACACCAAGGCAATGTATCGCAAAGAGATGACATTACAATACTTGGAGTAAGGCTGTAATGGAGCATTGCAAAATATTCTTCATTTTTTTAACAAAAAACTCTGATGCAAGTAAAATTTATTTAAATTGCACCTATTCCTTATCAAAAAGAATTGATTCATTTAGTTTAAATGAATGTGTTTTTTTACTAAGGTGTAATCACAATTTCCAAAGAATCTTTGTTTTTTTTTGGGTATTGAGATTATATTTTTAACTTGAAGTCAGTCTTTTTTTTAAACCCTAGCTTTTCAACTTTGGCGGGTTAATGTTAGATGTTAAACCCCGAAACTTTTTAAGTCAAAGCTGATATGAGTGACAAATTAAATTTATTTGATTACTGTACGGATATGGATGAGCAAGGCATCATCCTGTCTTTTAAAGGCACTATATCGCAAGAGATACTCGCAGATGTAGGTGTTAACCTTAGAACCAAGTTTGAATCTCACAACATAAGCCGTAAAACTTTTGCGATTTTTGTAGAGTTAGCTCAGAACATTTACCACCATTCGGCAGAGAAAGAATTTTCTATCATCAAAGGAAGATTAGCTGGTGCAGGGGTAATTATAGTACAAGACGGCGGTAGCCATCTGAACCTTATTTCTGGCAACCTCATAGACAATAGCGTAAAAAAAGGCTTGCTTGAGCGTTGTCATTACATCAATTCTCTTGATGAGGCTGCCTTGCGTGAGTATTTCAAAACGCAACGACGCAACAAAAAACCAGATGGAAGCACCGGAGCCAACATAGGGTTGATAGACATGGCGCGTCGATCCGGAAATGCTTTAGAGTTTGACATATCAGACGTCAATGATACAAACTCATTTTTTTCCCTTTCAATTAAAGTTGATAAAGAATAATAAACTTAGATCGAGCAAATTATTAATAGCGGTATGGAAAACTTTCACATCGAGGGGTCACATTATATACCCGAAGTTAATTTTAATGCAGAAACGGGAGTACTGGAAATATCAGGTGAATCTTATCATGAGTATACCATAGAATTTTTTCAACCTATTTTCGACTGGTTAAAAGATTATACCAATGATAGCGGTAAGAAAATTACCTTGAATTTTCGCATGAGCTACTTCAACACAAGTTCGTCCCGTCGTTTTCTTGAGATGATGAATATCCTGGAAGATTATCATTTCAATAAAGAAGGAGATGTCATTATTAATTGGTATTACGAAAAAACTGATTTGGATATGCTTGAAAGCGGTGAGGAGTACGCTGATGATGTAAAAGTTGAGTTTAATCTAATCGCTTATTAACTTCACTCTCTGTCTCTTGACAATACTATAAATAATAAACTTTCAAAACAGCCAAAAAAATTGTAGCATGACCTCTTGTTCAAAACCAACTAGAGGCTGTGCTACAATTCTACTTTTTGAGAAGTTGTTTCATAAAACATTCCCTCCTTTATGCAATCGTACCTTCCAGTTTATCGATAATCAAACGATCTATACTTTTGATTTTAAGTAGTGGTGATTCCACTTTCACTGCATTAGGGTGGCTGTCTGTAGATACCACACACTCAAATAATCCACTTTTTTGCAAACGTTCCATGGCGTTATTAGGAAAAATACCGTGAGTCGTAATGGCTGATATCTTAGTGGCACCTGCATCTTTATACGCCTGTGCAGCGTTGATCAACGACCCACCTGTACGAATCATATCATCATAAATCACCACATTTTTTCCTTTTACATCGGCATTTATTCCCGTAATCTGGGTGTTTTCGGCACTAATGCGTCGCTTAAACACAAAAGCCGCAAAAATGCCCATATCGTTTGCCAGCGACTCTACCCATTTGGCTCTGCCCGTATCGGTACAAGCTAGAATAAAGTCTTCTCCTCCCAGCTCGCGGGCAGCCTCTATTACCAGGTCTTTACAGTAAATATGCACCGGGCGAATATTACCTTCGAAATAGTGCTGCAAGCCCGAAGTGTGCAGGTCGAACAATAATACTTGATTGCCCCTTCCGGTAATAGGAATGGCCGACAATAGCCGGGCACGACTTTTACCTGTCACTACTTCACCAGGTTTTACAGCCCGCTCCATAGTAGAGTAACCAAAGTAAGGGATCACTAAAGTAAGCGTTTTTCCCCCGTACTTTTCTATAGCACAGGCCATGTCAAACAACTCAAGAGTGTCTGAGTCGGCAATGGTCCCTCCTACTATCACTACATCTTTTCCGTTTACATCTGACAAAATCCGTTGGTATCGTTCGCCATCAGGAAAAAATCGCACTTCGGTTGCTCCATCTTCATAGCTACTGTCCAAAGCCAATAACTTGGCCTTTAAATAGGTATAGTTTTGAGTACTGAATATAATCTTCATATATTTTAATTTTGTGACTGATTTTTCTTCAAATCAACATCGTTTTTATCACATAAACATCTGACAACCGGCACCTTAGCTAGTACTCTAGCTTCTAAGTAGGTAAAGTAGGGATTTTGATGAATTAACTACGTTGAGCTCGCGAAAAGCTCGGTTTTGTTCTTTGGCGATCTTCAAAATTTATCCCGCAGGGAACTAGCATAGCCATAGCTACGTGATATTTAGCCTGTGGCAGAGCTCAGCACAGCGAAGCTGTAGCTATCGGTTTTGAAGGGAAGTCAAAGGGCAAAAGGTGCAGAATACCGCTTTACATATTTAGTGTCTGGAGTACTTATACTATGGGCTTTAGTGTACTCAGCTGAGTTTTAAATTAGAAAGATTTTTTTTGGAATCCAAAGAACCAATCCTTCACCAGAGATTTTACGTTTATTAGGCTCAATAAAATTGAAATTATTCGCAAATTGCGATTTCATCTATGGTTGCAAAAACGATGAACGTTTTATAATGAGGAATTTTTGAAAGCTTCGCACACTTGACCTGAACCATTCGTAATGGCTGTAGCTGAACACTTAAATAAATATTACTGATGCCCATAATTCAATCTTCGTCTTACAAAGCACCTGCCTGGTTGCCCAACCGTCACTGGCAAACCATCTACCCCAACGTATTCAGAACAGTAAAAGGGGTAAATTACCAACGAGAACGGATTCAAACCCCTGACGATGATTTTTTAGACCTGGATTGGTCAAAAACAGGCGATAAGCACACCACACGCTCACTTGTAATACTCTCGCATGGGCTCGAAGGAGCCGCCAACCGAACCTATATGCTGGGCATGGCCAAAGCATTTAACGCCCAGGGGTGGGATGCACTCGCCTGGAACCTACGTGGCTGTAGTGGGGAGCCTAACCGTACCGTTAAACTATACCATCACGGCATTACTGAAGACCTTGACGCTGTACTAAAGCATGTATTTGCTCACTATCCTTATGAAAAAATAGCATTGGTAGGCTTCAGCCTGGGGGGTAACCTTAACCTAAAGTACTTGGGCGAGCAAGGCGAAAACCTTGACTCACGCATTGTAAAATCGGTGAGTTTTTCTACCCCTTGCGACTTGGGCAGTAGCGCACCTCTGCTCGAAAATCGCAATAACTGGATATACCAACAACATTTTAAAAAAAAATTGGTGCAAAAAATAAAAACCAAGAGTAAGCTATTTCCCAAAGAATTACCACTCGAATTATTAAAAAAAGTGGATTCTTTGCTCGATTTTATAGATATTTATCTGGCACCTATCCACAACTTCAAAAATGCTGAGGATTATTTCAACCAAGTAAGTGCCTGCTTTTTTCTTGATAAGATTCAAATCCCATCGTTGATTGTCAATGCTATTAACGATTCGTTTCTTTCGCCAGAGTGCTCGCCCATAGCCCAGGCACAAAATCACCCCTATGTTTTTGTGGAAAATCCAACCACAGGGGGACACTGTGGGTTTCCGATGGCAGATAAACAAGGATTATATTGGTCAGAAAAAAGAGCTTTGGAATTTGTCAGTTAATCGCCAGCAATGCCCAGATGGGGTGATAATGCGTGGTTACGATTCAATAGCATGGTTAGAAATAATCGTCAGGCAATTGAGATATGAAAAGAGACAGAAAATTTTGGTACTCGTTTTTTAATGAACTAGGGTTTATGATTATGCCCTATGCTTATCGTTATCAAAGCAATTCTCCGTTCAACTGTGAGCTGAGAAAAATTGGTGAACCAGTCATATATCCTGAAAGTGAGGAATTTAAGATTATAAAGTCTGATACAGGATATTTTTTTTACCAATTAGATGAAGTAATGCTTCATAAGGCGCTTGATACGATGCGTTATGCAGACTTTTTAATCCGACGCAGACTTAAAAAGAAGCGGATTCCAATGAAAATTCGCCCACAAAAAAGCAAAAATATTGCACGTATAGCCCAACACCCTTTGTTGAATGGGTTTGACCCTAAGGAGTTTTTTGCAATGATTACGCAAATTACCAACGAACTGGATCCTTTGGGGCTTCAGGGTAACGCCAACTATTTTGGCGATTATGACAGTTATGGTTTTTTTATGCTCGACATTGAAAAACTGTAAAAAAACCTGCCCCCACTTTGGGGGCTTTTACTTTTTAAATAATCGAATGCCTGTTATTTCAGAATCTTCTTATCGTTCGCCTTTTTGGTTACCCAATAGGCACTTACAAACCATTTACCCCAATATACTGCGCCGGATTGAAGGCGTACATTACCAAAGAGAACGGATTGACACCCCAGATGGTGATTTTCTTGACCTTGACTGGTGCAAGTCGCCCTCTGGTCAACCTCGCCTGGTGATTATGTCGCACGGTCTGGAAGGCGACACTCACCGTACTTACATGAAAGGAATGGTGCGGGCTTTTCGCCAACAAAACTGGGATGTGCTAACCTGGAACTACCGGGGTTGCAGTGGAGAAAACAACCGCTTGATCAAGGCTTACCATAGTGGGGCTACTTATGACTTGGCAACGGTGGTACAACACGCGCTTTCGCTCAATGTATACCAAGAAGTGGTCATGGTGGGCTTTAGCTTGGGGGGCAACCTTACCCTCAAATACTTGGGTGAACAAGGGGCTCAATTGTCAGAACTAATCACCAAGTCGGTGATTTTTTCGGCTCCCGTAGATTTGGCGGCTTGTGCCGATGAGATAAGCAAGCCGCATAACTTTATTTATGCCAAGCGCTTTTTGCGCACCCTTAAACAAAAGCTTAAGGCGAAGATTGAACGATATCCTGACGCCTTTGCACCGGGTATTATGCAACAAATCAAAACGTTGCGTGATTTTGACAATTTATACACCGCACCTGTGCATGGGTTTGAAAACGCACAAGACTACTATAAACAATGTAGTGCCCGTTATTTTTTAGATACAATTGCCATCCCCACCTTGATTGTAAACGCTCAAAACGACAGTTTTTTGGCACCCACATGCTACCCTAAAACACAGGTTGAAAAGCTAGACTGGATTTTTTTAGAAATTCCCCGAAAGGGTGGGCACTGTGGCTTTGCCCCAGCAAAACCAAATGATTTGTATTGGTCTGAGCAACGCGCACTTGAGTTTGTACAAGGTTAGCTATAGCAATAAAGCCTGCTACTAACTTGTCAGTGCAGGCTTTCAATGATTTATTTTGTAAACTATTGAAAATCAGTGCGTTATAAATTATGTAATTACTTACAAAATAAGATACAAACCCCAAGAACTAAGTTTCCAGCACCTTACAAGCAAGCTGTACGTCCTCCGTCTACTGGCACGTTAATACCATTGATGTATCCCGCTGCTGGGCTCGCCAAAAATACAATGGCGTTGGCTACTTCTTCGGCTTCGGCAAAACGACGGGCAGGAACCCCTGCTTTCATCACTTCTTCTATTTCTTCATTGCTTTTTTTCAGTTTTTGAGCGCGATTTTCTACTATTTGCTCCAGGCGGGCTGTTTTGGTAAAACCTGGCAATACATTATTGACTGTAATGCCGTATTGTCCCAATTCATTGGCCAATGTTTTAGACCAGTTGGCTACCGCACCTCTTACAGTATTTGATACCCCCAAGCCATTGATGGGTTGTTTTACTGAAGTAGAAATGACATTCACAATTCGCCCAAAACCTTCTTTGCGCATCCCCTCCATAAGCCCTTGCACCAATATATGGTTACAAACCAAGTGCATGTCTATAGCGCTCTTGAACTCTTCTACCTCAGCGTTGGCAATAGGTCCACCCGGAGGGCCTCCAGTGTTATTAATCAGTATATGAATGGCTTGAGGTGTATCAGACAGATAAGCGTCTACTTTTTCACGTAAAGTGTCAGGTTCCGAAAAATCAACCAAGATATAATCGTGTACCTGCCCAGCCGAAGTATCCAACTCTTCGAGCACATGTTTCAAACGAGTTTCGTTTCTTGCCAACAAAGTAACCCTTGCCCCTAGTTGAGCCAATGCTATAGCGCTGGCTTTGCCTATGCCTTGGGTACTCCCAGCCACAAAAGCATTCTTTCCCTGTAGATTTAAATCCATAAATTATTCATTAGTTAATGATTCACTGCCCCAATGCGAGGATTCATCAATCACCAAATTTAAGCAATCTCTCTTAACTTTGAGCAACCAACCCTGCCAAAATCGTTTACCCTAGTAGAAGGTAGCTTTGAGTAATTATACCAATCAGGCAAAACAGGTTTTGTATCGAATTTTACCAGGCTGGTACAAGTTTGGCATAAAATCATTAATTTGCACTTCGAACACTAAAATTTTAGTAATATGAATACCCCTGAGTCGTTTGACTTCACACCTGAAATGATCGAAATTCCTGAGGTTTTTCGTTCTTCTCTTGACAAAAAACCTTTTGAAAAGTGTATTTCCTGCGAAACCTACCTTCTGGATGAAGGTGTGACCTATTTTATTGAAAAGTCGGTACGCAACTATAAAGATCATGGGGTAACTGATACCGTTTTTGAGTACGCCATGTGTATCGACTGTATGGAGCGCATGCGGCAGGCAGTATCTACCGAGTCGTTGCAGCGTATGGAAGAGTATTTCTTGTCGCAGGTAAACCCACTAGAGCGCCAACTGCTTATGCTCAACAACGAAGAGACATTAAACATAGAGCCCTGGATAGAAAACTGCATTGTAAAAGGCACCCCAAAGACCGAACTCGACGAGTATCAATTGCATTGCCAATGTTTTGGCAAACAGATGGTGTTTACTTATATGCCTTATATGATTGGTGGAGAAGCTATGGAAGAAATGGCGGAGTTACTTTCGGCAAAATCGCGCGGGGAAATTGACAATTTTATGGATGATAATTTTGGTTTGCCACCTGAGCTTAAGAAAGAGTTGGGAGATTTTAAGTATGTGTTGATTTAGACTTTAATACTGTTGGGTATTTTGGCAGTTGATCAAGATACCCAACAGTATGTAATCCAAAACAGTTTATATTTTACAAAGGTTAGTGACTAAAAGCAGCCCCTCGCTCAATGCTAATTTCAATCCTCTCTTGTTTTTTTACACTACTGTTTTTAAATACCTTCTTGCGGTCGGTGGTGCCATTTTCAGCACAATCTTTTATATACCTGATGGCATCCTGGTAAGCCCTGTCTCTGTTTTTTTGTTGTTCTCGGCTCAACTGCCCCCAAAGCCTTTTTAACTGATCTAAAGCATCTTTTTTGTTGACAATATGCTTAGAAACTTTTTTCCATGTTTTGTTTCCAGTGAAGTCATCACCCATAATCCGGATAATTACCACATGCCTATCATTAGAAAAAGCGCCCCCTTTTAAAAACTCAAAGTCAACCCTGGCTTCTGAACCTTTGAACCCATCAGCTTTAAAAGACTTACTGGTTTTGCTGCTCGAAGTACTTACGCCGTTTTTGGGTGCCCTTGAGATAAAGTTTTGAGCCTTTTTGTAAGCACTCTCTACTTTTTTGCGATCACTACTAGGCACCGACTGGTAAAGCCTCTTGAGCAAATCCATTGCTTCGCGTTTGGTAATAATTTTTCGTTCACCCCAAGAAACTTCTTTACCAGAGGCACCCACGGTAAGCTTGGTTCCTTGAATTTGCATTTTGACAGCATGCTGTCCCCATGCGCTAGACATGCCTATACTTAACAGGCAAATAAAAAGTATTGATTTCATTGTAATAATTGATTTAGTTAGAGTTTGCACAAAACTATCACATTTTTTATACAAAAACAGGTTTTATTTATCCTAAAAAGATAAAACCCCTAAAACAAAAAACGAGATGGCAACAACATCTCGTTTTTCTTTCCTCACCACAAAGCTTATATCTTAGTCAAAGTGTGGTCGTTGACAGAGCTCTCCAAACTTGATTCGGAGAGTTTCCAAATTTACCTACACCAGGATTGACGCATCTAATCCAACAATTCATTATAACACCTAAACGCAGCAGCCTTTCCTCCAAGCGCTAAATTTTTTGATGTAAAGCAAAAGCCCGAATATCATCTAGTACTCCTGAAACAAAGGCATGCTCTCCCCAAAGCCAAAACTTCCACATGAAAGTCGCATCTGGGCGTATTTTTTGAAAATGCCGATGTTTGAGTAAACTATGAGTAGCGTTGGTGTAAGTCTTCACGACACATTGCTGAGGATGATATTTCATAAAAATGTTTCGGTAAATGCTCGATGACTCTTGAAAATTCACATTCAGATCTTTATCACCAAACAGCGCAAACACCGGGCATTGAAGGCGTTTAAGTCCTTCTGTGGCATCTGCTCGTATATTTTTTTGCACAAAATAATAGCGCTCTCTGGTCATTAAACGAGGGGGAATGCCGGTGGTAGCCTGTTTTTTACGCTCATAAGCTAAGTATGCTTCATAGTTTTTTTTCTGAAGTAAAAATTGATGATCTGCTTTGTTTTGAGCCAAACCTTTCGCAATCTCATGGGCATTTTTTCCTTCTCTCTTGAGCCTTTGGGTGGTTAAATAGTTGCTTTGTTGCCTCCAGTTAACTGCTCCTGAAACTATGATCATAAAACTGAGCTGAACCTTTGAATGGGTATTTAACAAAGGAAGTACCCATCCTCCCTGACTAAAGCCAATCACCCCAATTTTTGAAAATCGCCACTTTTGGCTGGTACGTACATACTTTAGCGCATCTCTTACTTCTTGGGCTCGCGCTTCCATGTCTTGAGATAGCCAGTTTCCTTGCGAAGCCCCTACTCCTTTCTTATCCCAAGCCAGAGTAGCCACCCCTTTTGCTGCCAGATGTCTCCAGATAGATTCGTAATATCCGTGGGCATTAGCAGTTAAGGCACCGTCTCCATGCACAAAGATCAACAGCGTAAGCGAGTCTTTTGGTAGACCTTTGGGCATATTGAGTACTCCTGATAAAGTATCTTGATTACTCAAAAAACGTATTGGGTGAGCCGTATAATTGTCTGCTGGTAACCATATAAAAAATGCCAACAGCAGTAAAAACAGGCATAACAAGAATCTTTTTACATTTTTTTTCATGGGCATTTCTAAAATTTGATTCCTATTTCCAGTTCAAAACCCCAATTGGTGCTAAAAACCCGCGAAGTTTGTAATTGCTGAAAAATACTCCCTCCTACCACTATCCCCAGTGAACTCTTAGGGATGTACATAAGCCCCTGCTTAGAACCAACGCCGATTAAAAAGTTGTGTGACCTTTTCTCTTGTCTGTCTCTTAAAACTTCTAATCCTACCGGGACATTTAAAGCCACGTTTGCATACAGGTTTGAAAATAACTTGATGTATACTTGAGTTCCAAAGCCAAAGGTGTAGGCATCTATTACCCGATACTCTGCCCCATTGATGGTAGTTTCCTTGACTTGAGATTGTCCCAATGAAAACATAAAAGGAACAGTGATTTCTTCCCTATCAGAAAAACCTACATAGCTTACCCGCCAACCTTGAGTATGAAGCCCTGCGCTTCTTTTAAAGGTGAGCAGGTTATGCCATTGCCCCAATGGTTTGTTTTTGGTGATGGCTAACCCATGCACAGCTGAAGGTTCACTGAGCACTTTAGGAGGCACATATTCAGCCGTGAGCCGTTTGGCTTTTCTTTCTTCAGCAAACTTTTTTAAACAATGCTCCAACAAGTTTCTGATTCTTTTCTCTTGTGAACCTGCAATGCGAGATTGGGCTGAAGTAGCAAAAACTTGGTCTTCGTAGTGTTCTATAGAGAAGTTTTTTTTTAGTTTGCCTTGCTCCTTTTCATAAAATGCCAGTTTTATTTCGGCTCTGGCAGTTATTTCCGAATTACTTGTTTGCTCTTCTTTTACTTGCAAATAAAGTACTTGCAGTATTATTGGGGTTGCCTGTGGGGTTGGCACAAGTGACTGATTAACAAATATTTGAATAGCTTTAGGTACTTCAGGATTTAGCTTGATTGCCACTTTTTCGTCCAGCACATCTTTGGTATAGCCAATGCTTTGCTTGTCTTTACGGCTATCTACTACCTTTTTTATATAAAAAGAAGGGGAAGCAATGTAAAACTGGGCTGGTTTTAAAGTGATTTGGACTTGGGCAGTTGCAAACTGAACTACCATCAACCAACTAATTACTATGACAATGATTCTCATCTTTCTTTATCTATTTAGTTGATACATAATGAATATCTATTTCCCGCATATCCTTGAGGTCTGCCTTCAAAACCAGGCGATTTAGTGTCAAGGTCTGAATAAAAAATCTGATGGACTCTCCCTTTTTGTTCCAAAGCCTGATAAACTTCCCATTGGTGTTCAGTTTCCACTTACCAGTGGCTGCTTTGCCCTTATCCAGGGATACATATGTCAGGTCATCTTTCAATAAGATATAATCTCTTTGTTCTTGTTTCGAAGGCTTGTAATGGGTTTTACCATATTTATAAGTAGATAATTTCCACTTTTTGGTCAGGTTTTTCTTATGGATATTCTGGGCTTTGGTTTCATAACAGGTTGTTGCTAATAGGCTTATAGCCAATAAAATCATTCTTTGATATTTCATATAGGAGTTGTTCTAAGGGTAAACATACAATCAATCAGAGGTCATTTACAGCAGTTGATCTATCTGACTGGTTATTGTATACTTCAAAGATATGGGGAATTGATGTAAGGATGGTGGTTCAAAATGGACAATATTCTGGGGTATACTGCCTTATATCTATGAAGACTTCTAGAGGGTTTTAACACTTTGTTGGGGGTGAAAAGCTAAATAATGCATATAGCCCTACTATTTATATCACCACACATTCTCGATAAAATACAATGTTTCCCGAAGCCTTTTAAAGACTGTTTCTGAATTAGCGAAATTACGCTGGAATACCCCTCTGGTTTATTTTGAATACAGGCAGTATTTCCTATTTTTGTCTATAAGTTTACAGCCACTGGCTGGTATTTGATTTCGACTACAATATATAAACAAATTCTAATTATGGCTTTTGATATAGATATGATAAAAGCGGTGTATGCTCAAATAACTGAGCGTGTAGAAGCCGCCCGAAAAATTGTAAACCACCCCCTTACGCTATCAGAAAAAATATTATACGCCCACCTTTGGGATGGCAATCCCTCCAAAGTATTTACTCGTGGTAAAGACTACGTAGATTTTGCCCCTGACCGTATTGCTTGCCAGGATGCTACTGCACAAATGGCTTTGTTGCAGTTTATGCAAGCCGGAAAACCAAAAGTAGCTGTACCTACTACTGTACACTGTGACCACTTGATTCAGGCAAAAATAGGTGCTGACAAAGACTTGCAAGAAGCATTGAACACCAGTAACGAGGTTTTCAACTTTTTGGGGTCTGTATCTAATAAATATGGCATTGGTTTCTGGAAACCAGGCGCTGGCATTATTCACCAGGTAGTGCTCGAAAACTACGCTTTTCCTGGTGGAATGATGATTGGTACTGACTCTCATACTGTAAACGCTGGTGGCTTGGGTATGGTAGCCATTGGTGTAGGTGGTGCTGATGCCGTAGATGTAATGGCAGGTATGCCCTGGGAACTTAAATTCCCTAAGTTGATTGGAGTAAAATTGACTGGTAAGCTTTCTGGATGGAGTTCTTCCAAAGATGTGATTTTGAAAGTAGCCGATATTTTGACTGTAAAAGGTGGGACTGGAGCCATCATTGAGTACTTTGGCGAAGGAGCCAAGTCTATTTCTTGTACGGGTAAAGGAACCATTTGTAACATGGGAGCCGAAGTAGGGGCTACTACTTCTACCTTTGGTTACGACGATTCTATGGAGCGTTACCTCAGAATTACTGGAAGAGACGAGGTGGCGGATGCTGCCAACCAAGTAAGAGCTCACCTAACAGGTGACCCTGAGGCTTACGCTAATCCAGAAAAACATTTTGATCAATTAATTGAAATCAACCTTTCGGAGCTTAAACCTCACATAAACGGGCCTTTTACCCCTGACCTTGCTACTCCAGTCGGCGAAATGACCGAAAAAGCTAAAAAGAACGACTGGCCAATGGAAGTTGAGTGGGGATTGATTGGCTCTTGTACCAACTCTTCTTATGAAGACCTTACCCGGGCAGCTTCGGTAGCGCAGCAAGCCATCGACAAAAAACTCAAAACCAGGGCTGAGTTTGGCATCAACCCTGGTTCAGAAATGATTCGCTATACGGCGGAGCGAGATGGTTTGTTAGAAGTTTTTGAGAAACTGGATGCCCGCATCTTTACCAACGCTTGCGGACCTTGTATTGGGCAATGGGCAAGAGCAGGTGCCGACAAACAACCCAAAAATACTATTGTTCACTCGTTTAACCGCAACTTCTCTAAGCGAGCCGATGGTAACCCAAACACCCACGCTTTTGTAACTTCTCCAGAAATGGTAGCTGCCATTGCCATCTCGGGTCGTTTAGATTTTAACCCAATGACCGACAAGCTCACGAATGAAAGTGGCGAAGAGGTAATGTTGGAAGAGCCTACTGGTATGGAGTTTCCTCCCAAAGGCTTTGATGTAGAAGATTCGGGTTATGTAGCTCCTCCTGCTGATGGGTCAAACGTAGAAGTAGTAGTGGCACCAGACTCTAAACGCTTGCAACTATTGACTCCTTTTGAGCCTTGGGACGGTAAGAATATTACTGGTGCCAAGTTATTGATCAAAGCCTTTGGTAAATGTACTACTGACCACATTTCTATGGCTGGTCCTTGGTTGCGTTACCGTGGTCACCTCGACAATATCTCTGATAACTGTTTGATTGGTGCGGTAAATGCATTTGGTAAAGAAACCAACAAGGTGAAAAATCAGGTCACTGGCAAATATGGCGAAGTACCTGCCACCCAACGTGTGTATAAAGCCGAGGGAATCCCTACTGTAGTAGTGGGTGACCATAACTATGGTGAAGGTTCTTCACGCGAGCACGCTGCTATGGAGCCTCGTCATTTGGGGGTAAAAGTAGTATTGGTAAAATCGTTTGCCCGTATTCACGAAACTAACCTGAAAAAACAAGGGATGTTGGGTATTACGTTTGCCAACGAAAACGACTACGACCTGATTCAGGAAGATGATACCTTTAACTTTATTGACTTAGAAAACTTTGCTCCTGACAAGCCTTTGACTGTGGAAATAGTACACGCTGATGGTAGCAAAGATACCATCAAAGCCAACCATACTTACAACCAAGCTCAAATTAAGTGGTTTAAGGCTGGATCGGCGTTGAACCTTATCAAGACTCAAAATAAGTCATAAATGCTTTTACCAAAACCAGCCAGTAGTGCTGGTTCTTGGTTCAACGATACACTTTATGCCTGTTAAAAAAATGAGTTGGTTGTGTCATTCTAAAAGGAAAAAACAAGTCTTTTTAACGACAAAGACAGCATTTTAAAACAAGCGCTTATATTATACAGAAGGTTGGCTATATCGGTCAATCTTCTTTTTTTGCTCCCATCCTTGACCTACCTTCCCATGTTTTTCGTAAATAATAAATACAACTTTACCCTGTTTTTTAACCAATTATATCCTCCATTATGGTTTACCGTGATAACAAATTCATTCGTATAGAACTTGATCAAGACAATAAAATTGCTTTGGTCAAGTCGAAATCATTTATCAATGATAAGGAATATCAAAGAAGTTGGTACGCGCTGGCAGATTTGCTACTTGAACACCAGATTAACAAACTATTGATCAATGACCAGGATACAAAGGTTGTTTCTCTGAAAAGTGTCGAGTGGCTCATGCAAAACATATTGCCTAAGCTACTAGCCAGCATGAACAACCTCACTGCTGCACTTGTTCCGCCTGAAGATATTTTCTATCAGGTATCTATCCAAAACCTACAAGGCCAAATAGACAACCATCCTAATTTGTCAGACAAGATTAAAGTCAAATGGTTTGAGCAACCCGATGAGGCATTGGTGTGGCTCAAGAGTAGTTAAGGAACGTGATCGCCCCGTAAACGGGATTTCGGGCATAGCCCTCAACAATAACTGTCCGGTTTAGAACATATCCTCTTTACTGACTTTCGTTACTTTTAGCCTTTGGCAGAGCTCGGCGCAGCAGGGCTGCAGCCATCGGTTTTCGCCGTAGCTATGGCTACGACTGCAAAAAGTGCCTCAGCCAGCCTCGAGTATACGCCCTCAATCTCGACACTTATTTTGAACATGTTCCTAAGGAAGATATCAAAGCAAGATGATGGCATAAAAAAAACCTGAGTTCAATAAACTCAGGTTTTTTTGTGGTATTCACAACTTGAAGTTAGGTTTTGGCTAACTGGTTTGGATTCCCCATACAAATATGCCCCAACAACAGGGCAATTTGTGCTTTTGATATGATGAGTGTTTATGAAAAAAAATAGTTACAAAATAGCTAGGTAAAAAAGGCAGGAATATCTACCCTGCCAGGTTTTTAGTGTTCAGTGTTAGTGTATATTTTTAAGTCCAGGGTGATGAATTCTGAATCTCACTCATAATGGTCGCATATACTTTTATTTCGTTACGTAACTCTGCATTTTCGGCTTTTAGAGTTCCCAACTCTTCTTCGAGGTAGGTCATTCTATTTTTGAGTTCTATTTTTAACTGAGTCATTTCTTGCTTGAGCGAAGCCGCAGTAGAATGCCCTGTACTTTTTTTGCGTTTTTTGGGAGTTTTAGAGGTGTTGATCTCCCAAATAAATTCAGATGCTAAATTGTTCATATTGTAGAATAAAAATTAGTGTTCAAAAAGTGTTAATTAACGAAAAAATAAATTGTTCCAGGGGATGATATCCTATAGCACAGGCGAATTTTGTAGTTTTATTAAGAAAAGCATGGGTTTGATATTTATTCTTGTTTATTTGGCTTTTTTGTATTTTTTTGTGTTTTCTTATCCAAGCTTTCTATGAGGTTTACAACTTTATTGAGTCTCTTTACCGACTTTTGATAACGTGTTTGCATTTTTGTGTTGAGTAAATAATATCCTATATATTTGTTAACAAGACTTTCTTTTGCTTATTATTTAAACAAATATACTACAATCAAGGAACAAAAAGTACTTCAATTTGCTATTTTAATGAGCAAATTAAACAAAAAAAATATTTTTAATTTAACTCATACAGGTAGTCAAAACGGTGTTGGGAGATAGGGAGATGGGGAAATAAATTTATTTGAAAAAATATTCTTATTTAGGGATCAAGTGCCAGGTACACTCAAATATTGTGTTATAGTTGGGCATATAAGTAGCAGGTGATAGATTTGGTCAAGCTACTCGTCCCCTAAAGCAAACCCTGCGCTCATTACCTTATGTATGAACGCAGGGTGGTGTTTATTTTATAAAAAGAGAAAGTACTTACAAGTTGATCTCCTCGTCTATGTCTACCGAAGTATCTTCAAGGTTTAGGTCTAACATAAACTCTTTGATGGCCTGTGTTCCTTGTCTGATGATTTCTTTGGGTACATTGTTAATTTTAGGATACTGAATCTGTTTGAAATATCGCTCAGATGCTTGACTTGGTTCACGCATACCATATACCAAAGCTCGCCCTATTTTCATGTCATTCATCATTACCTTGGCTTCTTCGTCTTCTATGTTCAATGCCATAGACTGCAACGAAGAGGAAGTAATCACTTCAGGAATACTCTTTACAGGGTTGCACAAAAGATTCATTTTTTCAATTTTTGGTAACTTAAGCAAGGCTTCTGGTATTTCGCTTATCTCGTTATACATCAGGTAAAGCTCTTTCAGTTCCTTTAGGTTTGCTATTTCTTCAGGAATGGCCGTAAGCAAATTAAAGTTGGCGTAAAGCTCTTCAAGTTTACTTAGTTGGAACACACTTGCGGGAATTTCTGCAAAGTCGTTTCCTGAAATATCCAGAGAATGAAGTTCAGTAAAAATACTCATATCTTCTGGAAAAGACTCAAGCAGGTTGCCCGCCAACGAAAGGTTTTCCAAAGCAGTCATTTTCATTACCTGCTCAGGTACTTCTGTAAACAAGTTACGGGTAAGCCCTAATATTTTTAGATGGGGTAGCTCCAGCAATGCGTCAGGCAAAATAGTAAGCTGGGCAAACCCTAAATGAAACTCTTTGAGGTTTTTAAGAGACTTTATCTCATCTGGGATAATTTCAATTGTGCAGTTTTCCTCAAAACTACCGCCCACTCTTAGTACTTCTAATTGTTCTAAGGCAAAAACTTCTTCAGGGAACTCAGTAAGTTCCGGGTGCCAATATAAGTATAGCTCTTTTGACTGTTCTTCCTGGGCTTTCTCTATTTTCTTTAGAATATTTCCTGGTGTATTGCTCATTTGTCTATTGTGTGGTTAAAGAAGGGAACATTTTTTTAGTGATACAATCATACTAAAAGAAATCCCCAACCGCCAAATTGATTGTTATATATTGATTCGCAAAAAAATTATTTTATCATACAAAATGTTATCAACTTCATAGCCAATTTTATTCCAAGCAAAGAATGAATACTGACCAATGGTTATAACTCAAGGAATAAAATTAAGTGTTCAAAGTAATAACAACAATAATATTCTCCTATACTTTCTATTTTTCCTGTTTTTTTTGTCTCAAACTACTTATTCTCCTTCAATCTTTGCCGTTCTATGCCCTCAGCCACCCTGCGAAGTCGCAAAAGCCTTAGCCCATTTTGAGCTTCAGTAGCATCAGCATCTTCTGGAATACTTTCCAGGGCTTCGTCTGGATTTTGGTATTTGTTGGTGCCCACCAACACATCTATGCCTGCCTCAGCATTGGCAATTCGTTCACTGGCCACCTTTTCTATTTCGGTTTGAATAAAGCCTGCTTTGAAAGCTTTCATAAACCCACCTCGTTGTTCGGTTTGCTGAAAAAGTGCCCAACCTTGCTTTGCCAGGCTTTGGGTCAGGTTTTCTATATAATAAGCCCCCGAAGCAGCATCTATTACCTTGTCAAGGTAAGATTCTTCTTTGAGCAAGGTAGACACATTGCGGGCTATGCGACGGGCAAACTCGTCGGGTTCAGTAAAAAAGTCATTATAAGGCAACACGCTTAAAGCATCACTCCCTCCTATCACAGCTGACATAGCTTCGGTAGTACTACGCAACATATTCACGTACACGTCCGAAACAGTTTTGTTCCATACTGAGGTTTGAGCGTGTAGACTCACAGGAAACCGAGCAGTGTCTACCTCATACCCTGCCAATACTTGCTTCCAAAGTATTCTTAAAGCCCTGAATTTAGCAATTTCCATAAAATAATTGCTACCTGTGCCCATCGAAAACTCTACATTGCGCAATAAAAGAGGGAGATCGAGCCCCAAGTCAGTCAACTGGTGGATATACTCTACAACTGTAGCTATACCAAACGCAAGTTCTTGTACTGCATTGGCTCCAGCATTGTGCAGGTGATTGGTGTTAATGGTCAACGCCTTGACTTGTGGACGGTGATGGGTATAGTGAATAAGTTCGGCAAGGTCTTCAAATACAGTATTGTGGTAATGCCCACTAATGGTCCAGTTGGCCAAAAAATCGTAGTCTATGGTACCCTTCCACTGCGTATGGTCCATTTGCGAAATAAAAGGCTCAATGCGTCCGTCAAAAGAAAAACCTACAGCATTTTTTTCGAGATCAATTCCCTGTAAAAGTACATCAAAATCTACCAGTGTAGCATCTACACCAAACAAGTCAAAGTGTACAGCATCGGCTCCTTTTGCCAAAGCCTGCAATGCCAACTGATGGGCATTTTGGGCAAGCTGGGGAGCATCTTCTATGCGCAAGTCCTGGTCATTGTCCACCCAGGGAAAGAAGTGAATAATTTCACGGTTTTGCCACTTTGCAGCATTGCCAAAGTCGGTAGCAGTAAGTGCATTGTGGACTTGGTCTTCAGCTGTATAAAAAGGGCTTTGCCGGATTCCTTCATAGGTAACAGAACCCAACGCCTGAAAGTCTTTATCTTTTAGTCTTTCAACTGCTTTCTCTATCCAGGCTGCTTTGTTGCTGGTTTCAAATTCCTGTAGTAATTTTTCGTGTGATTGCGTACTCATGAATGTATAAAGTCACTTTTGGTGTGATTTTCTGAACCTGTATTGTATTACCCTCTAAACGCAATAGAATACTAATATGCAAGCTAAAAATTATTTAGCAAATTTAAAATTTATCGGGTAAAGCACCTCTAGTCAAGCGTTCATTTTTTAATCTACACATCAATTATAGGTGATTGGAGTATATATAAACATAATGACCCCTAAACAGACACCCTATGTACAAACTACGTATTTTTACCCTTATTGCTACCTTGGCACCTGTACTCGGTCATAGCCTGGTATTTTCTCAAAGCAAAAACGTACGGTTGGCACAAAAATACCAACTACGCTACCCCAACACCAAGGCAGTGGTGCTCAACGCTGACATTATCTATGAGTTTGGATACAATGATAAAAATGCCCTGCCTTATATTACAGAAACCCGTCAAGAGACCTACCTGGCCTTGCGGGGAGGAGAAAAACTTCGACGATTTTCGTTTTATGACCAACATAGCAAAATAAAAGAAACCAAACGTTTTGGCACAAACAACGAAGCTACTCTAAACCAAGAAGTTGTATGTGGCAATTATAATTCTGATGGCATTTTTTATTCTGATGCACAAGTATGCCAATACCCTTTTTACCTGCCTGCTATTGGGGATATTCAGGGGCTTTTACTCAAAAAAACTTATGATGACCCCCGCTATTTCACCACCGTTTTTTTTAATGATGAACTTCCGGTCATTGCGCAAACGGTGACATTCAAAGTGCCTCAGTGGATGGATGTAACACTCAAACCATTTAACTTTATGGGTTTTGACATACAACACAAAAAGGTAGTCAAAGAAAACGGCAACACCCACCATATTTTTAGCATGCGGCAACTACCTGCTATAGAAAACTACGACGATGTACCAGGCAAAACCCATACTTACCCCCATGTGTTGGTGCTGTCAAAAGGGTTTAAGCAACACGGGAAAAAGATTGCTTTGCTGGGGTCTATAGATGATTTGTACCAATGGTACCGCAAGGTAGCCCGGCAAACAAATAACCAAACCGAAACCTTGAAACCACTGGTAAGCAAGTTGATTTCGGATAAAAAAACTAAAACCGAACAAATCAAAACTATTTTTTATTGGGTGCAAGACAACATCCGGTACATTGCTTTTGAGGATGGCATGGCGGCTTTTAAGCCTGAAAGTGCCCAGGAAGTGTACCAGAAAAAGTACGGTGATTGTAAAGGAATGGCTAATCTTATGAAAACGATGCTCAAGCTTGCCGGCTTTGATGCCCGCCTTACCTGGATTGGTACCAGACGCATCGCTTATGACTATACGTTGCCTTCTATAGCAGTGGCCAACCACATGATTTGCACGCTCATGTTCAACAACCAAAAATATTACCTGGACGCCACCGAAAAGTATGTACCTTTTGGCAAGTATGCCGAGCGAATTCAAGGCAGACCAGTGTTGATTGAAAATGGGGATACTTATTTACTGGAAAAAATACCCGTAGCCGTGCAGGGAGAAAACAAAATAAACTTCACCCAAAACCTTGTAATAGAGGGTGAAAGCCTCAAAGGTAGTGGTCAACAGGCGTATTATGGCGAACAAAAAAAACAATTATTATATTTTTTGAATCACACCCCCCAAAAGAAACCTCAGGAGTTGATTCGGTTTATTGTAGACCTTGACAGTAAGAATTGCTTTGCTGATAGTATTAGGTTTAGCCACCTTCAGAAACGAGCAGGTGCTTTTCTAATCAATTATAAGGTAAAGCTAGATAACATGGTGGCCAGGTTTGACAGTGAGCTATACATAGACCTTGATTTTTATAAAGATTTTAAGACGCACAAAGTTGCTAAAAAGCGTTTCAGCAGTCTTGACCTCCAGGAAAAAGTGTTGCGTAAAACCAAAATTATACTCCAACTGCCCAAAGGTTATCGGGTAAAACACCTCCCTACCCCACTTATTCAAACTCACCCAGTGTTTGCGTTTAAAATTCATTTTAAAACTGAGGGCAATCAGCTAATTTATACTAAAGAAATATCGACCCAAAGTAGCCTGATCAAAAAAACAGATTTTGAAGCCTGGAATAAAGCAATTGATGCTTTGAACAAAATCTACAATGATCAGGTCATTTTAACCAAAAAACAGTAGTTATACCAGGCACTTGTTTACCTATCGCTTGTTATCAGAGATGAATTACTTTCAGCCTCCTTTTTTTATTTTTACCTTGTGCCCAAACCAACCAATATACTACTTATGAATACCCAAAACATATTGCGTTTTTTGGCTGACCTTGCCCAAAACAATACCCGTGAATGGATGCAGGACAACAAAAAAGTATACCAACAAGCCAAGAAAGATTTTGAAGAGTTCACCAGTGAAGTCATAGAAGAAATAGCGACTTTTGACCCCAACATAACCGGGCTTACCGCTAAAGACTGTCTCTTTCGCCTTCATCGTGATGTTCGGTTTAGTAAAGACAAAAGCCCTTATAAACTTAACTTTGGGGCATCTATTACCAAAGGTGGGCGCAAATCGCACTGGGCTGGGTATTATTTGCAAATACAGCCAGGAGGCGAATCGTTTATGGCAGGGGGCTGTTATATGCCTGCTTCCGAAAACCTGGCAAAAATACGTCAGGAGATTGATTATAATGCAGAAGAGTTTAGAAAATTGTTGGCAGCCGATGGCTTTAAAAAATATTTTGGTACCTTATCGGGCGAACAAGTAAAAACTTCGCCGAAAGGCTACAAAAAAGATAATCCCAATATTGACCTACTGCGCCATAAGAGCTTTACAATGTGGCACAAAGTAACGGATAAACAAGTGCTGAGCAAAAACTATAAAACCTTGATTGTGCATGCTTTTGAAGCAATGAAACCAGTCAATGACTTTTTGAATACCGCCATGGAGTAGTTGGAACAGGCTGACCAGGTTACAAAAGTACTCATAAAGCAAAAGGTGTGACCCCAGGAATAGGCCACACCTTTTATATATTTTTATCACTGGTATATCATTCAGTCACCCCTAATTTAGAATACTGAAGTGTCCCAACATTTATGTATCATTGTTCCTTGCTGCTCTTTGTTAAAACTGCACCAAAGACCTTAGCATACGCCTTTTATTCATACGGTACACACGCTTCTTTAATAAATGAAGAATAATACCTGACAAAATCAACGAGCCACTGATAAACAAGGCTTCACGGTGTACAGTAAAAGGTCTTGTTCCGGGCGAATCGTCCAAGGCAGGGTTGATCATATCCATAGCAAAATACCCAATACCTGCCACTGGCAACAATAAGCTACCTGCGTATAAAAAACGACTTGGATTGCGCACAATAATTTTATCAATATTGGCAAAAGGTATACTATTACCCAAAATAAACAACTCGTTTTCCCCTACTCCCAATATTTTGCCCTTATAACGGGCTCTGCCTCCCTTGAGAGTAAACTCTAATTCATTGCCTCTGTAAAACCTCACTCGTTTTACTTTGCCAAGGCGTCTGTGCATGTCTAGTGCCATATAACGCACTACATTATCTGCATTTTCTTTTTCAGCGTTATTGATACTTTGCTTGATGCTATCTTTTTTGGTTTCTACTTTTTGCTCTTGTGCGCTCAAGGTATGCACATACAAGCTCAATACAACGAAAAAACGGAGGGTGTAGATGATATTCATAGGCATATAAATTATGGGTGTGTGCAAGTCAACACGCTTAGGGTACAATATGTTATAAAAAAAGGCTATCTTTTTATCAGATAGCCCTTTTATATACGAATCACAAAACCTGAACGTTGCCGCAGGTTAGTCTACATTGTCATTAATCATTCTTGTCCTCTTCTGGAGTTTGTCCCATATTTCGGCGTACCAAAAACTGCTGTAGGGCAATAACGTAAGCATCTGCCTGCTCTGACATTTTGACGGCTGCTTGGTAGCAACGTAAAGCATCGGTATAAAACCCTTTGTCTTCAAAGAAAAAGGCTTCTGATAATTGAGCAGTGGCATTACGGGTGGCTTTGTTAGATGCTTTAAAAGCACTATAAGCTTTGTTAAACTTGGGGGCATCTTCTTCGTCTAAACGAAAAAGGCCATATTTGTCTGATTGAATGCCACGTTCTTTTGACTCGATAAATACCAGGCAATCAAGTGCCCCCTTGAGTTTACCCTGACTAAAGTCTACCACAGTAGAAGTATCCGCCAAGGTTTTGGTGTATAACACCTCCTCTTCAAACCTATCCATAATCTTCAACAGATAATTTTTGGTTCCAACAAGTGCTTGCCAGGTAATGGTTACTTTGGGGTCATAAAAATTAGAACGGTCAGGTAAGTATACACTGAATGCATTGAAGGTAGCTCGTTTTACCGATCCGGTCACATTCATGTATTTATAGCGATTTGCGTTGATGTTTTCTTTGCCTTTTTTGGTAAGCTCTGATATAATATAGGTGGCATAACGACTCGACAATGACTTGCGTTGTTCGTCCAGCCTTTTTTCCAGGGTGGCTACATTATACACCCCTGCTTTGCTTATTTGTACAGTACCACCCGAACTATGTACCAAACTCAAATAACTGCGGGGAGCCACTTTGATTTGATAACTATTGCTCAATACTTGTCCCACGGATAATGCACTGTTTTTGCCTGTAATTGTACTGGCGCCACTGCTTGCCAATACCCTGAACTTGCTTTGGGAGTAGCCAGTAAGTGCCAATGTCCCAAACACAATTACTATAATATATTTTTTCATAATAAGATGGTAGGTATTCTTCAGGAGTAAAAACTATGTAACAGCGTTCCTGAATGTTTATGAATAATAATGTTTACCTTAATAACGACGTTTATCAAATTAGGGTGTGATTTTAAGTAAAACTATAAAGATCATACCTGCCAAACGACATCACACCCTTGCACAGTAATGGTGCCTCTGCCAAGCAATTTGTTGTACTGAAGCAAAAAAACCACCCCAAACAGGAGTGGTTTTGCATAAATATAATTTGTTTCAGTTACTTTATTACATACTTGGCATAATCGCCAATGCCGTGACGAATCAAGAACTGATGATAAGCAGTAATGTACGCTTCATCGTTGCCCGACATTTTCACAGCTTCTCTAAAACTATTCAAAGCGTCAACAAACAACTTGTGGTCTTCCATAATAAAAGCTTCTGATAATTTATCTGCGGCATTCATTTTTCCACTGATGCTTTTCTTAAAAGAGCCATACGCTTTTTTGAAACTCGCTTCTACCTTCTTGTTCATTTGCCCTATTTCGCAAGTACGTGACTTTACGGCTTGTTTGCGCTGTACTGGTGTTACACGTACCAAAAACCTTTGGTCTTCGGCTTTGTATTGGCTAAAATCAATGGTGATAGAAGTATCAGTAACAGTAGATGTGGCCAACTCATCGTTGAACAGGTTTTCTATGGTTACTTTATAGCTTTTGTTCATCGCCAATGGGTTCCACTTGATGGTCACCTTAGGGTTGTGGTAGTTGTTAGACGAAGCCATAAATAAATTGATGATGTTGAAAGTCAAGTCTCGTTTTACCGATCCAGTCACGTTCATGTACTTGTAACGGTTCTTATTGATGTTTTCTTTACCACCTTTGGTCAGCTCACTGATAATATAAGTAGCATAACGCTTAGATACTGACGCTTTAGTTTTTGCCAGTTTTTGTTCCAAACTAGCGATGCTATAGGTTCCCGCCTTGCTAATTTGCACGGTTCCACCAGATTTGTGTACCAAACTGAGGTAGCTTCGGGGTGATACGGTTACTCGGTTAGCAGACTTCAGCGAACCACCCACTCTTAGGTTTCCGCCTCCGGCAACTTTGCTTTTGCCACTACTTGCCAGCACTCTAAAAGCATACTGAGCCTGAGTTACGCTATAAGATAGAGTAAGCGCCAATCCAAAAAGTAAAATATGTCTAAATTTTTTCATAGCATTATAATGTAATTTCAATCTGTAAAAAGTTTAGTAATGAATAATATAAAATAAGCAGGAGGTTATTTTTGTTTGTACTTTTCATAATCTCCAATAGCGTGGCGAATCAAAAAATGATGGTAAGCTACTTTGTAAGCATTGTTACCGTTTGATAATTCTATTGCCTTCTCATAACACTTTAACGCTTTAGAAAACAATTCGTTTTCTTCGTAAAAAAATGCCTCTTCCAGTACATCTGCTGCATTGTTGCTTGCTACTGGGTTTTCTTTCTTAAAATCAGCAAAAGCTTTTTTTACCGTTTGGTTATCAGCTGCCATAATCAGGCTATACCTTAATGAAGTAGCTTTGGGCCTTTCTTTTGACGTTATCTTCAATACGCACATCTCTTGTCCTTTGTAAGGAGCCTTGTTAAAGTCAATCACCAAACTGGTGTCTTTTACTTCCTGGGCGTATAGCTTTTCGTCAAACTCATTCATCACCACCACATTGTATGTTGTAGTCCCTACAACTGGATACCAGTGAACGGTTGCTTTTTTGCTAATAAATTTATTGACCGAATTTTGTGGAGCAATGTTTAGCTTAAAAGGCGACTCTGCCCTGTTTACCGATCCAGTCACGTTCATGTACTTATAACGGTTTTTTTGAGGGTTTCTTACCCTGGCTTTAGTGAGTTCTTTTATTACATAGGTTGCATACTGTTGGGTAACCGTTTTTTGCATTTTAGTCAGTTGTTCAAGCAATAACTTTGCGGTGTACTCTCCTTTTTTGCTAATCTGGACTGTTCCACCCTGTCTGTTTACCAAGCTCAAATAGCTTTTTGGTTCTACCTTAATTTTTTGGTTCTGATAAATTTTTTGTCCCACTCGAAGTTGTTGAACGTTATCAACCAATGAACTTTTTCCACTGCTTGCCAACACCCTGAACACATGTTTTTTGTTTTGAGCTTTTAGTGTATAAGGGATCATCGTTATTGTGAGCAAGCAAATTAAGCAATATCGTGTCATGAGTTATTTTTGGTATTATTTTAAGATGTTATAAATCAACAACACTCTATCTTGTACTAAAAAACTTCACAAAAGTTTTATTTTTTAGATAAACGGTAGATAGAGTGTTGTTTAATGTATATATAAGACAGATTTAAATCATTTGTAGTTGTATTATTTTGACAATTAAAGTACTTAATAGTTTAGTTTACCCAAAAAAAACCTACATGTTTACTCCTCTGATTCTTTCTGGGGAGGTGTTGCGACATCTTTTTGGTGCTGAATCTCGTTGGGTGCCCGCCAACCAAAAAGTTTACGAATAAAACCATGATAAATCTCTACAAAGATACCAGACAAAACCACCCCAAGCAAACCTGCCCCCAAATCCATTTTAGTGTTGGTTTTGTAAAAAACAAAAAGCATCAATCCAACTACCAAAAATACAATAATCGCTTGAATAAGAATAGTAAGGGCGTCATACCAAATGCCTACTTTGATAAAAATATAAGAAAAGATGAGAACAGTTATAAGTACAATCAATATGCTAATGGAGGTATTAACCCAAGGCCTTGTTTCTTTAATAAAATCTCCTCGCAAAATCATAGATACAATATTAGCATGTACTACCACACCATACATGTCAGGAGTACCTCGTCCAATATAATTATCATTAAGTGGAGTAAAAAGTTTATCATCAAATGATTTGGCCTCAAGAGAAGGACCCATAAATCCCAAAATTACAACTTTGTTTTTAAGCACATTTCCAATTTTAGAAGATGTATCTTGTACTGAATTAAAGATATCTGCTACGTCTAGGACTGCAAAGTTAGAAGCTTTGCCAGCAGTAACACTTATGTTACCCAAAAAATTAATCCATTCATAGTCCTTATTTCGTTTCAGGAAAGTTGCTGTTTTTTTAGGAGCATAGAGTTGGGCTATTTTTACAGCAAAAGCATATTCGTTGCGAGGTTTTTTGATCACAGTAGTATCAAATTTCTGAGCGCCACTAGAAAACACTCTATGTGTTACTCTTTCTTTGGGGCTAAAAGATCGGACAGTAGGCCAACTGAGTTGATTACCTTTACCTTTGGTAATTAAGTTTACAAAACCTGTATGGGCATTTTTGGTAAATAGGTCATAATTGGTTCTCACATAATACTTATCTTTAGTCTTATTTAATAGTTGACTTGCCATGACAAGGTTAGGAGTTTGTTTAAATGCATCAGCCAGCACTTGGTCTGAGGTAGAGTCTCTTGCTGTTTCAAGTTGTACATCAAAGCCCACTACTTTAGGTTGATATTGATTAATGATACTGACGAGCGAGGACAAGCCATTTCGGTCTAAATTGCCAATATTTACTACTGTGATGTTGGTGTCAGCTTTTTGGTGATCCATGATTTTTGATACAACCAAGTCAGTTAAATCAAACTCTGCAAAAGCATCTTCCAATGGGTTCAAAAACTCAATGTTTCTCAATACAGCAGTTTGTCGTACAATAAGGGCTACACTTCCCATCAATGCCATGATGATTAACCCGTGCAAGAATGAATTAGCGAGTCGTTTTAACATAATTAAAAAGTAAAATCAGGTTATTTGATAAATGTAAGTATTGATATGATAGCTACTGAGTTTTGTCAGGCTAACAGTAAGGTAGTGAATTGATGGTTTTTATTTTTTGAATATATTACTTTTTTTCAAGCAATTAAAATACTAAACTCACGAAACTTAATAAAAAAAGAGAAATACTTACATGGCAATAAGACGAAAAAAACGTCTGGATATTTCACAATATGTGGAGGGAATCCTCCAGCAAGATCGGGTAAGGCTCAGCCAAGCCATTACCCTGGTAGAAAGCACCCTGGAAGAAGATCGGTCGTTGGCACGACAACTTATTGAACGCCTGCTCCCCTACACAGGCAAAGCAGTACGCATTGGCATTACAGGAGTACCAGGCGTGGGTAAAAGTACTTTTATAGAAGCATTGGGGCAATACATTGCCCAACAGGGCAAAAAACTGGCAGTACTGGCGGTAGATCCCAGCAGTCAACGCTCACGCGGAAGTATTATGGGCGACAAAACCCGCATGGAACTATTGGCAGCCAACCAAAACGCCTACATTCGCCCTTCGCCAGCGGGTACCTCATTGGGTGGAGTGGCAAGCCGTACCCGTGAAACGATGTTGCTATGCGAAGCTGCCGGATTTGAGGTAATTTTTATAGAAACGGTAGGTGTAGGACAATCGGAAACGGTGGTACACGGAATGGTTGATTTCTTCTTGTTGTTGATGCTTGCCGGAGCGGGCGATGAGTTGCAGGGCATCAAAAAGGGGATTATGGAAATGGCTGATGTAGTGGCGATTACCAAAGCCGATGGCGACAACCAACAAAAAGCAGCGGTAGCCAAAGCCGAATACCAAAGTGCCTTTCACTTGTTTCCTCCTGCTGCCAATGGTTGGTTTCCTAAGGTGGTTACCTGCTCGGCGCTCCATAACGAGGGCATTGAGCATATTTGGAGTTTGACCAACGAATATATTGAGCATACCCAACAAAATAAGTATTTCGACGAGCGTAGGAAGGAACAAAACCTGCGTTGGATGTACGAGACCATCCGCCAAACTCTTGAGGAGCAGTTTTTTCATCACAAGGAGGTGATTAAGAAGCTTCCACAAGTTGCCCAACAAATCAGTGAAGGAACTTTGCCCCCACTTACCGGAGCACAATTATTACTTGATTTGGCAAAAAAATAGCCCTCTATGCTTGTGGCTCTACCCATACACTGGTCAATTGCAAAATAAGGTCGTGGTTTTCGGATTCGGCAGTGTCAGCAAGGTCATAGAGTTGATCGAGGTATTCGGGGCGGATGAACAAACGATAACCTACCAGGTGTTTTACAATGATCTTTTTATTGACCAGGCTCTGAATAGATTTTTTCTTTTTATTTTTTTCCAAAAACTGTTCATCATTGATCCAAATAGCCCGCTGTCGCATAAACTTTTTTTGGCGTTGGTGGTGCTCGTCATAATAAAATTCGTGCAGGGTATACTCAAAAAATATATCTGCGATCACCTTGCGCTCATGCTCGGTAAGTTTTAATAGTGGAGAGGTAACCATGTAATGATTGTTTTTTAGGGCAGCCTGACAAAGTTCCAGGCTGTATGTTGACATCGTTGTTCGAAATTAATTATATTTTTCTATTCCAACAATCAAGTAAGGGCTTTGTATAATTATTTTTGGTTAACTTATTCACTCGAAGAGGTATTAACAACGACCAATACTGTTTGAAAAACTAACAATGATGCAACTATGAACACTAAATTTTTGACCGATAGAGCAGAGGTACACTTCAACACCTCTACTCATTTATATATTATACTGGTGTCTGTACTGGTACTGATCGTGGGCGTTTTGGCATTAAAAAAACTAGAAGCACCCAATAAATACATCTTACCACTGATGGGAGCCATGGGCATTGTCATTGGGTTTATTTTTTGGTTCACCAAACAAAATGTAATGCTGGTGATTGACAAAAAAGCTCAAACCATTCAAATACAGGAAAAAACCAAACAAGGGCTCCTCACCTCTACCCTACCCTTTGACAATTTTAACGCCCTGATAGTACAAAGGGCAGTGTCGATAAGTCGCAATAACAGCGCTGGCACCTCAAGCAAAAGCGTGAGTTTTCAGATACAACTTAAGCGCAATGACGGGGCTATGGTAAAGTTGGCTACTTACCACCAGCTCAACAATGCATACGAGTTTGTAAGTAAACTCAAAAAAATAGTGCCTTATCAAGTGTATATCATAGATGCTCCGATGGAAGAGTACAAAACGGGCGTGCAAAAACTCAAGCAATTGGAGGGAGCACAAGTGCTAGACGATTATACCCCGTTGCTCAAGTCACACCTGACAACTCAACAAACCCCGGCAAAGATTCAACTGCCCACCTCGCCTGGATTTGACAAAACCCACAATGCTGAAGGAACGACTTACCAGTGGAGCAATCGCAAAAACATAGCGGTAATGCTGCTTGGAGTTATTTTTATCACGGGGTTTATATTTCTTATTCAACTCATTGACCATAAAGGAATACGACTGGGAGCCAATATATTTATGGGGCTTATATGCCTGGCAATGGTGGCAGGGCTCATTAATAGTGCCTTTGGTACCAGTTACTTACACTTGGGCAAACAACAGCTTACCCACAAAAGTGTGCTATTTGGTAAAACGATTGGTAGCCAAAGCTGGAACTATAGCCAACTTGCCGAGATTATGAGTGAACTGGGTACCCAAGGCGACCAAAGCATTCAGCTGAGCAGTAAAAAAGGGCAAGACTTATTGCATCAACTGGCGCATAGTTCACCCGAAAACCTGGTCAGTCAAATGATGGGGCTTATCAGCCACTATAAATCTTATTTTATGACTATAGATGTGAGCGGTTTGTTATTAAGCGAGCGCTTATACCTGGAACTGGAAATAGCTAAAAAAATGACTCAATCTCAAAGCGAATCATCACAATAATGCCTTTTACTTTTTCACATCCTGCACTTATACTTCCGCTTACTTACTTACCTAAGCATTGGGTTTCCAGCTCGGCACTGGTCATAGGCAGCCTTGCTCCAGATTTTGAGTATTTTTTGCGTATGCGTATCAATAGCCAGTATAGCCATACCATACAAGGTTTGCTATGGTTCGACTTGCCATTGGGTCTGTTGCTCACGGTGGTATTTCATCAGATAGTGCGTAATGTATTAATTGATAACCTGCCATTTTTTCTAAAGTCGCGTGTATATCATTGTAAGGAGTTTAACTGGTGGGCTTATATGCGTAAACGGTGGTGGGTGGTGATCATTTCTCTGCTCATTGGTTCGGCTTCGCACCTTCTTTGGGATAGCTTTACGCACGAGCACGCTACTTTTGTAGACTTATTTCCCTCTCTTAATACCCCGTACCGCATATTGGGGCACTTGGTGCCTGCCTATCGTTTGGTACAACACTTAAGCACGCTGACAGGTGGTATTATCCTATGTTGGGCAATTTGGCGAATGCCCCAAAACTTCACTGTGAAAGCCAGTTTTAACTCTAGTTTTTGGGACGTTTTTGTATTAGTTACCCTGCCCATATTTGCCGCAAGGTTGTTTTTCAGGGATGGTTACCTCATTGGTAACATAGTAGCAAGTATGATAGCGGCAGGGTTGGCGGGGTTGGTCATTACCTCAGTGGTATACAAGCAATTGTACAAAAACAAAAAGGAGTAACTTCATAGAAAGCTACTCCTTATTTTATACTCCTTTATGGGCTATATTTCTTACCGCTTATGGCTCAGGCTTCATCCTTTATTTAGGCTGCTCAAGCAACAAAAACTCTTTGGTTACCAAGTAGTTGAACGGAAAAAAATTGACGTTCAAGTTTTTCATTAAAGGTAACTTGTTCAAAATACTATGCGTTTTACGACTGGTAAGTTTTAAATGAGTCGAAGCAATCACTTTTTTCATTTTTTTGTGGGTCAAGTGATTCAAGCCTTTGTATACACTCACCAGGTCAGACTCAAGGTCGCCTACTATAGTGCGGTTGTTCTTTGCAATGCGATTCATCAACATTTTTTCGGGCAAAAACTGGCACCAATAAATGCCTACATCTTTGGTTACGTGTGAAGCATAAGGACCTGCCCAAGGTGGGTAGGTTACAAATATTTTTCCGTTTTCGGTCAAGTGTTGGCTCACTTGCTTGAATATTTCGGTGAGTATAGGCAATTGAATGTGCTCTACTACATCGTTGAAGAAAATGTAGTCAAAGCGTTCATCATCGCGCAAGGGGTCGTCCAAAATATTACGTTTTTCGCATACAATGTTAGGAATGTTGTGTTTGTTTATCAAATGTTCGGTAATCTTGATATGGTGCGAATCAATGTCTAAACCGTATACCTGGCAATTGTCATAAGCAGTGGCATACCATAGTGCCATGCCTCCCATACCACAACCAAAATCAAGGACTTTTTTATTGCTCAGGTCAAACTGTTGCTTGATCAGCATTTTGTCTAAATACAAATGAGAGTCTACGTCTTCGGTAAAGTTTTTCTCTGCGTAAGCGACTCCTTCATCAAATTGCTCGCTAGTTAACATTACAAATGTTTATTTATAAGATATTAAAAATTGTGCAAAGTTAAGCTTTATCTGGCACTCTAGCCAAATATAGCGCTTCATTTTGTACAACTTCAAGAAAAGTTTTGCGGGAGAATACAAGCAAAAAACAGGCTTGTTTGGCTTTACTGTGACTTTTTTTGCAAAAAAGCATTTTTTTAAACCTGGTTAAAACCGACAACCCCATAAAAGTCCTATCAGAAAATTTTTTTTAAAAAAAATGAAGCAAGGGGGGAGAGATTTGACCTGCCAAATGTACTTACTTATGAAAACATTTACCATCAGGCAAAATAGATAGTATAGTTTTAAAACGAACAAAGATTAATAATTCCCTCAATATTTTTAATAAAAGCACACTGATTATTCAGGGTGTTTTTTTTGCTTTAGGAATATGCAAAAAGTAACTTTTCGTGCTAGTTTATCCCCCCTAGCCTAGGGTTTGGGTAATAAGTTGTTTCCAGGTAGTTGAGTTCTACAATAGCTAGGCTATTTAGGTCAGACTCAAATCAGCTTTAGTAAAACTGGCTTACTTCGCAAGGAAGTCTGAAAACTTCCATTTATTCAAGTCTTTTGCGAAAAATGGAGAAACCCTAGACGGAGGTGCTAACTGACCTTAACCTTGCAGATCAGTGGAGCAATGGAAGCGTGGCTAAGTATTTGCAAAATTTTTTGCAAACCATGGAACAATGCAGAGCCCAAATCTACCCGAAAACAGAAGTGTTGTCTGTTTACGTGCTCAACCTCCCCCAGGCTATGGATAAATCCTGCATATGGTTGGTTATTCTCCTGTAAATACTCATTCAATTCCCCCCAAGTAGCCAGCTCTTGGTCAAGTACCTTGTACAGTATCTCTTCAGTTTTAGAGGGAGGTGCTTCTGTAAATTCAATATACAGGTGAACATCAGGTAACGGAGCTTCCCAGTATTCTATTATAAAGGGAAAAGGAGTGGTATCAAAAGGTAGGGGCAACGGATACCCAAATTGCTTAAATATTTGTTGTGCAGGGAGTTGTTGCCACTCAAACCGAATTTCACCTGCCTGTATATCATCTTGAGGGAAAATTTGACGACCTGTAGGAATACTTTGCCACCCAATGCTTATAGAGTAGGCTGGTCCAGCTGGCGCTGATAAGTTACAGGCAAGTATAGAAACACCTTCTAAAAATTTGATAGTGAAACTCCTTTCTATAACCGAAGTAGGAGTCAACGCGAATCGATGGATGTCGACCCCTTGAGTAAGTTGACGAAACTCGCTGGTGAGCTGCTGATCCATTGCCTGCATAAACTGAGGTGATGCCTGAGTAGTTTGGGCAAAAATGCTAAAGCAATTGAGCATAGTTTGTAGTAAGTTTAGCGGGTGGCTGCTTTGATCAAAGCCCAAGCTAAAGCAAATGATGCTGGGTCATCAGCTATGCCAGCCCCAAAAGTTAAAATATCTTCAATAATAGTTAAAATCATGATGAGCGCAGCTGCACCAGCCAGAAAGTATTTTACTTTAGGGTATTTTTTAAGAAAATCCCGAATTGCTATATCAAAATCTATCCCTTTGGTGATTGTTTGTTTAATTAGAAGGAGGATTGGGAACCTGAATTCAAACTCAACATGTGCTGATGGAGCAATTATGAGTTGGTAGTATTGACCAATAAGCAAATGCTCATAAGTCCCTTGCCAGCTTGGGTTGTTTGTCAATGGGAGTAAGTTCATTATTAGGGACTCTTTTGTTTAGACTAGACTCAAATTAACTTAGGTAAAACTGGCTTGCTACACAAAGAAGTCTAGCGGCTTCCATTTATTTAACCTACGGAAGACTTGAAAGAGCGAGTGTATTTTTTGCCAAAGCAATTTTAGTAAAACGAGCTTTCAACGAAAGAATCCCCTACAAATACAACCCTTGCCTATTTCTCTAAGTACTTTGAGGTTTTATTGCACAAGGAAAACTTGTCTTGTAAGGATCGATACTTCCATTCATTCAAGCTTTTCAAGTCTCCTACGGAAGATTTGATGGAGCAGGGTGTTTTTTTTGCTTTAGGTAAAAAGCAAAAAAGAAGGCTATCAAAAACCTCCTTTTTATCACTCACTAATGAAATACTCAAATTACCAGGGCACCTCTTCGTCGAGGTGAATAAATTTGCCAGTAAAACTGGTCTTTTCTTCCAACGATAAATTGACCAATGTTTTAGCACCTGATACTACATCCATAGGTGCTGCATCGGTGCCCAAGTCGGTTTTTACCCAACCAGGGTGCGCCGAGTTTACCTTAATATTTGTGTCTTTTAATAAGGCTACTAAATGCACTGTAAAAGAGTTTAAGGCTGTTTTGGAAGCATTGTAGGCAAATGGTTTGACACCATACCAACCCGATTCGGCGTCGTTTTGTACATTGACCGACCCCAAAATACTCGACACGTTGGTAATATACCCCTGTTTGCTTTTTCTAATCAAGGGTAACAGCTTTTGGGTCAAGGCTACCAACCCAAAGAAATTTACCTCAAAAGTTTGCCTCAGGGCTTCTAAAGAAACCGTTTCAGTAGTGTTCTCTCCCCAGCTTTCTTCACTGTGAATAATTCCGGCATTGTTTACCAATATATCCAACTGTCCGTATTTTTCATCAATGTATTTTTTTGCTTCATCAAAACTCTCTGGCTGGGTTATATCCAACTTCAAAAATTCTACATCCAAACCTTCAGACTTTAGCTGCTCACTTGCTTGTTTTCCGCGTTGGTCGCTGCGGCTTCCCATAATTACTGTGATGCCCTTTTTTGCCAGTTGACGGCTTGCTTCAAAACCTATACCTTTGTTAGCGCCTGTAATAAATGCTACTTTTTTCATTTTTCTTTTTAACTTTTCTAAATACTTAAAATCTACCTTGCTGGAAACTCATATTTCTTTTGGAGATTATGCCAGCATTTTATTTTTGTTAATAAGTAAACACTTAAGGCTGCAACCATTGCTTATCAACTAAATCTGAGACAAAATTACGGCGTTCATGATTTAAAATGAAATAAGATGTTTTAGCTTTGTTATCAATAAAATTATATCACAGTGATGGTAAGTTTAGAATGGTACCGTACATTTAAGGCAGTTTACAAGCATAAAAACTACTCAAGAGCTGCCAAAGAGTTGTTTATGAGCCAGCCAGCGGTAAGCAACCAAATAAGTATGCTTGAGGCTGCCGTGGGGCACAAGTTGTTTTACCGAAAGTCGAAAGGGGTAGAGCCTACCGAAAACGCTAAGTTTTTGAATAACCTCATTATTGATGCGTTGGATAAACTAGAAGCAGTAGAGGCATTTTATAACAAGCGAGCAGCAAAAGAAAGTCAGTTTTTTTCTTTGGGTATGAGCCCCCACGCATACCACGCCCTGTTTTCGGGCAAACTACCTTCCATAGGGCAACATATTTCCTTTCAATTTGAGGAATCCAGCCAGGGGTTGTTTGAACTGGTCAACGAAAGAAAACTCGACTATGCCATTGTAGATAAGGAGGTGAATACATTTGACACGTTGACTGCACCCATATTTCAAACCTCTATGTGTGTGGTAGCCCACCCCAATGTAGATTTACAGTCAGTTGCCCAGCCCATTGCCCAACACAACTTTGCAGAGATAGAGGCTTGGCTGGAAAACCAGGTTTGGTTTTCGCATTCGGCTACCAACCATTATATCAAACTTTTTTGGTTGCACTGTTTCAACAAACGACGCCCACGAATTTTCACCAATTATACCATTCCCAATAGTTTTTTGATGTTGAATGAGTTGTGTCAAACCCCTGGTGTAGCCATTGCCCTAGAGCACGAGATTAACCATTTTGTGGAGGCTTCTAAGCTCCAACAGGTTTGGGCACCCGAAAATGCCCCGGAGGTTCGTTACTTTTTGATTGCCCATAAAAAAAAGCAGGCTCATTTTGATGCAATACTCACCGGACTGACCCAATAAGTGACTGATTTGTGGCGCAATGATGTGGTATGGTTAGCCAAACTCAGCAAATGGTAAATACCTGATTACCAGATGTCAAATAATTAATTTTACTTAAAAAAAGGCAACACTTTGATAGCGTTGCCTTTTTTATGATTGCTTTTTTGTCAAACTTGCTATTTAAGGTATTGGTTCAAATAGTCGACATATACTCCATATAGCAAGAAATAACTGGTACCACTATAGGCTACACCGTGCGCCCCCGGTGGGTAAATTCTCATATCTACGTCTTGCCCCTTGTCAGTCAATGCCTTCATCAATTGGAAGGTGTTTTGCACGTGCACATTTTCGTCCATAGTAGAGTGCGAAAGTAACATTCTGCCTTTGTATTTTTTGGCGTACTTCATTACTGAGCTATTGATGTAGCCTTGCTCATTGTCGCCCAATAAACCCATATAGCGCTCCGTGTAGATGCTATCGTACAAGCGCCAGTCTGTTACAGGGGCAGTTACTATAGCTACTTTAAATACTTCGGGGTAGTTAAGCTGGGTAAAACTCGCCATATAACCTCCGTAGCTGTGCCCACGAATTGCCATGCGGTTGCCGTCTACCCACGATTTGGTGGCCATAAATTTGGCAGCTTCTGCAAAGTCTTTAGCCTCATTGTGTCCCAGGTTTTTATATACTACTTTCTCAAATTTGCTCCCATAACCTCCGCTTCCACGGTTGTTTACACTCATCACTATGTAGCCTTCCTGGGCAAGGTATTGTTGCCAGCCATTGGCAGCAAATTGGTTGTATACCGACTGAGAGCCAGGTCCTCCATAAATATCTACCACCAAAGGATATTTTTTGTTTTTGTTGAAACCCTGTGGCTTGATTACAAAAATATCAATCATTTGCCCGTCAGAGGCTTTAAAATTCATCAGCTCTTGTTTAAAGTAGCCCGAAGCAGTTTTCTTTTTCACTCTTTTGTTGGTTTCCAAAGACTTTATTTTCTTGCCCTTGGTACTCCACAGTTCTACTTGCGTAGGAGTGTCTACATTTGAGTAACGATCTATGTAATATTGACTGTTAGGCGAGAAATTGATAAAATGACGCCCAGCAGTTTTGGTCAATTGTTTTTTACGTTTGCCTTTAAAATCGATGCTGTAAAGGTGGCGTTCAAGAGGAGATTTTTCGGTTGAGGCATAATATATCTTCTTGCGCTTGCTGTCTACATTATACACATTGGTTACTTCCCAATTGCCCTTGGTTACCTGGTTTAGCAGCTTGCCGTCGTAGTTGTAACGGTACAGATGACTCCAGCCATCGCGGTCAGAAATCCAGAAAAACTCTTTGCTATCTTCAGGAAAAAAGAACAAGTGATTGATGCCCGCAAAAAAATCGAATACATCTATCCATACTTTACTTTTTTCTTCCATCACTCTTTTACCCTTGCCAGTTTTGGTATTATGAAAAAACAACTGAAGGTGGGTTTGAGCCCGATTGAGATGCACTACAGCAAGCTGCCCTGGCACCGAGGTCCAGTATAAGCGAGGTACATAACCATCGCCTAAAGCTACCTCCATCCACTGGCGGCTTTTTTGGGCAAGGTCTACCACGCCAATTTTTACTATAGGGTTTTTGTCTCCTACTTGAGGGTACTTTATTTTTACCCATTCTTTGTGGGTTTTGCTATAGTCGGTCATCTGAAAAACAGGTACTTGACGCTCGTCTGTTTGCCAAAAAGCAATTTGCTTGCTATCGGGCGACCAAGTCCAGGCTTGCGCCAAACCAAATTCTTCTTCGTAAGCCCAACCATAACGCCCATTATACAAGAAGTTTTTTTCGTCGCCATCATTGGTTAGCTGGGTTTCTTTTTTAGTGGCAAAGTCATACACAAACAAATCTCCTTTACGCTCATAGCCTACTTTTTTGCCATTGGGCGATAACTGGGCAGTTTGGGCATCTTTAGCGACCAACTTAAGGGTTTTGTCTTTGATAGAATAAAAGTAATAATCAGCAATGCCCGAACGACGCCATACCGGACGAAAATTACTCTTAAACAACAAGTACTTAGAGTCTTTAGAAAACTCAAACGCGCTATATCGAAACGGTTTGTCAGTACCTGGAAACTTCATTTTTTTGGCCTCAAACACCAAGGATTCTTTTTTGGTTTTAGGGCTAAATGCTTTGATTACTCCACGGCTTTCTATATAAGAAAAAGTCTCTCCATTGTTGATCCAGTTTACGCTACGAGGACCATTAGACCCGCTCAAACCAGCCGTCAATGCCTGGCGCAGATTACTGTATTTTTTTTGGCTCCAGCCAGGCAATGCCAACAGGCACAACAGGGCTAACAGCATTGTATTTTTTGATATTTGGGCAATTATTTTACTCATATCTTTAAAATCAATTTAATTGTTGTGTTTTATGCTGTAAAAGTAAATAAAGTATATGGATTGTTCATCACATGGGCAGGGTATAACTTTTTGAGCGGTATGTAGTTTATATTGAACTCCTCTTGAGTTGAATTCTGGGGGGCAATGCAGGTAATTTTTCAACCCTAAAATTCTATACCTCAAGAGAAATTCATTTAATTTTGCCACTACTCCAGCATGCGTGGAGATTGATTTTTTCACAAAAAAGTATGACTTAAAGTAATTCAAATGATTTTGACTGAAGACAATAAATTGAAAAAGTTGGTAATTGTAGGCGATCGGGTGTTGATTCGCCCAAAAAGCCCTGCTGATAAAACCAAGAGTGGGCTTTATTTACCTCCTGGAGTGCAGGAAAAGGAAAAAACACAAAGTGGATATGTTATCAAGGTAGGTCCAGGATACCCTATTCCGTTGCCCACCAACCAACAAGATGAACCCTGGAAAGAAAACAATGAAAAAGCGCAATATGTACCTTTACAGGTGAAAGAAGGTGACTTGGCTATTTTTCTGCTCAATGGCTCACACGAGGTACAATACGAAGGCGAGAAGTACTACATTGTACCGCAAAACTCTATACTGATGCTTGAGCGCGACGAAGAATTGTTTGATTAAGGAACGTGATCGCAATAACTGTCCGGTTTAGAACATATCCTCTTTCCTGACTTTCGTTACCCCGGCAGTTCCGCCGGGACTTATACCTTTGTATTAAATAAAAAAAGTACAATATAACGTTAACAATAAAAGCCTAAATAACAGGTAGTCAACAGATCAATAAACTCTTTTTCTATAAAGGGGACTAAGTACTATCATACGATAGATACAGACTCGTAGATATATGCTACCTGTTTTTCTACTCCGAAATAGAATTAAGTATCTAAGGCATAAATGCGTTTTATAGCCCGCGTTCTAATAAGTAACATTGAGTAAGATAGGCTTCAATAAATGGTATGGTTCCCCCGATAAATCGGGAATTTCAACTTAAATGGTGGATAAATGAAAAAACACTCATACATTCAAATGGGTCTGGGCATGGACATAGCAAAATCGGATTTTAGTGCTTGTATCATGGGTTTTGAGGGTAAAAAGAAATACAAGGTTTTAGCCAGTTCCAAGTTCTCTAATACCCCCTCTGGCTTTGAGAAATATTGGAGCTGGAGTCAAAAACACTTGGGCAAGCATGACTGTGAAGATATAGAATACTTAATGGAGGCTACTGGGGTTTATCATGAAAATTTGGCGTGGTTTCTCTATGACAAATCTGTAAAGGTTGTTGTCGCCTTGCCTAGCCAGGCAAAGGACTTTATGAAGGGCGAAGGGATTCGGAGTAAAACTGATAAAATAGATGCTCAAGGGTTAGCTAAAATGGTTCTAGTCAAAGACTTAAGGGCCTGGCAACCAATATCTTCCTCTATGCAGGCATTACGTTCTCTTACCCGTCACCACGAAACTATACAAAAAGACCTTACTCAAAGTCGGAATCGCTTACATGCGCTTGATTATAGTCATAACCCTGATAAGTTTGTTGCCAAACAACTCAAAGCTCAGATTAAGTTCCTCGAGAAACAACGAGATCAAACACATGATCAAATAGAAGCTACAGTCAAAGAAGATGAAAAGCTGCATGAAAAAATAAAACATTTAACCAGTATTCATGGGGTTGGCTTGCTTACCGCAGCAGTAGTTGTCGCCGAAACTAATGGTTTTGAGCTATTTACAAGTGAAAAGCAGCTTACCAGTTATGCCGGGTACGATATTGTGGAAAACGAATCGGGCACCCGCAAAGGAAAAACAAAGATTTCAAAACAGGGAAATGCTCACATAAGGCGTATTTTATGTATGCCAGCATTTAACGCTATAAATGTTGAGGGTGTTTTTCTGAATTTGTACAACCGGGTTTTTGAGAGAACTAAAGAGAAAATGAAAGGCTACACTGCAGTACAACGGAAGCTCTTGTGTATGATGTACACATTATGGAAAAAAGATGAGGACTTTGATTACAGCATTAATAACAAAACTGTAGAAGAGCAAAATGCCCTCCTACACTAGGTAACTGCTAAAGCAGCTCCTTTTGGGTTAATGCAAATATAACCAGTTGTTGGTATATATTCAAAATCTTAAAATATTTATATTAAATTATTTGTTTTTTAAGATAGTATCTATGAGCTTTTATTGTCCGTAGCGCTGCTATGCCCGCAAAAAGTGCCTCAGTCAGCCTTGAGTTTATGCCCTCAATCTCGACACTTATTTTGAACATGTTCCTAAGCTTCTTTTTTATACTTTATTTCGAAGCAACCTTCTTAACTCAAGAAGGTTGTTTTTAAGCGCTTGTTTATTTACTTGCCCAATACAAGCCACTCAGCTACATCCATAACATGAGTACAATCGCTTGCTTTTTGGTAGCTAACGAAATACCGCCAAAAACACGATATATCGTACAAAAAACTTGCACTTAGCCTCTCTTATTTTAAGCCAATTTTTTTTACAAAAAAACATTTTGGTTATCAATAACTTACGTTTTATTTTTTAACAACATGTATTTTTGGTCTTTGGTTTGAATAAATACTAACCAAAGATATTTAATAAGCTTTGTGGTTAGGAAAAAAAAACGAGATGGTGTTGCCATCTCGTTTTTTTCTTTAGAATATAAATTCTATCGCCTCAATACTTTCATCTCTACCCTCACTACACCATCTCTTACCATTCCGATGCGCTCGGCAGCCGCACGCGATAAGTCAATAGAACGAGTAGAAGTACGCGGCAGGCGGTCGTTGATCACAACCAATACTTTACGGTTATTTTTAAGATTACGTACCTCAATTTTTGTATTAAAAGGCAATGTTTTATGGGCGGCAGTCAAAGCATACTTGTTGTATGTTTGCCCGCTGGCGGTTCTACGTCCGTGAAACTTGTCATGATAATAAGAGGCTTTACCATTCAACACAGAAGCTACATTGCTACTACTACCACCACTACCAGTAGAAGAGCTTCCCCCGCTGGTAGACGAACTACCGCCTCCAGTAGTGCTGCTTCCTCCAGTACGGGTACCCGACGAACCCCCAGAAGTACGGGTAGCAATTAATAAAGTATCACAGGCAGTTAATAATGATATGACAAATACACCTACTAATAATGTTTTAAGTTGATTCATTTTTGTTATTATTTTTCAAAAAATTGAAATGATACGATAGTGAATAGCTGTAGTTGTGTTCGTCTGGAGACAACTAAAAGATGTGTTTTTTTTACAAACCCTGTTTTTTTGTATACCAAAAAAGCAAAAATAAGATGTTAAGTACAATAGTGCGAGCGTATTTGAGGGGGTAGATGTAAGGTTTTATGCGAACTTATGTCAGATACCAGCCTACCAGTCAGGTTATTTACCTTTTTTATTTCTTATGGTTGTTTTGGTTGTTGGCAATTAGCTTCTCCATTTCTATCACTGAATGTTTGTATTCAGTAATATCCATTGCATAATTTACCACTTTACAGGGGGCTCCGGTAGCATCCGGAATGGGATGGTAACTTCCTTTAAACCACAACTTATTGCCTTCGTTGTCTACCCTTAGAAAGTCACCAGACTTGTCTTCACCAGCCAGTATTCCCTGCCAAAAATCTTTGTATTTCTTTGTCTTCTTTTCGGTATCACTCACAAATATTTTATGGTGTTTGCCCAACACCTCCCCTTTTTCGTAATGCATCAGTTCCAAAAAGCGATCATTGACATTAGTGACCATTCCGTTCAAATCATACTCCACCATGAGATTGGTTTGGTTAAAAGCCTTGAGCATGCCCTGAAAATCAAGCGTTACGTGTTTGAGTTCACTAATATCATTTACCAATACCAAAATTTTGTAGATAGTACCATAAGAGTTTTTTGCTGGCGTATAGGTAACATTTGCCCATACCTCTTTGTGGTCTTTGGTAATGAGCCTTATCTCTCCTTCTTGTGCCAACCCGTTCGCAAGTTTGTCCCAAAGGGCTAGATACTCGTCAGTTTTGGCAAATTTAGGTTCTACCAACATTCTAAAGTTTTTGCCAATCAACTCATCTACCTTAAAGTTTACCAAGTCGGCAAAAATGGTATTGGCTTTCATAAAAGTAGCGCTTAGGTCGAGTTCAGCCGTGGCAAGGGTATGGTCTATAGCTTCCAGAGCGGCTTCCATCTCCATACTATTGCGTTTCATATCTTCTTGTACTGCTGTGATTTCCTCCATATTCTGGCGGATTTCTTCTTCCTGGGTACGCAACTCTTCGGCTTGTTGTAAAGCTTCGGCTTCAAGTTGTTTGGCTTCGGTTACATCCTGGGCAAAATGAACAATCTTGTACGCCTTGCCTTTGAGGTCAAAAATAGGGTTATAACTCCCTCTAAACCAACGAATACTACCATCTTTGCATACTTTTTCAAACACCCCGGTTTTAAACCTTCCGTGCACCATTTCCATCCAAAACGCCGTAAAATCTGCACTGTGCTTTTCTTCTTCTTTTACAAACAATTTATGGTCTTTGCCCAATACCTCTTCTTCGGTATAGTCTAAAGCTTCCAGGTATATATCGTTAATACTCAGTATTTTACCCTCTATATCCAGCTCCATTACTCCATTCGACTTGCGAATGGCCTTTAGTTGTCCTTCTACATCCAAACTCTCCTGTTTTTGGGCAGTAATATCGCGTGCCAGCATAATTACTTTGTAGGGTTTACGTTTTGCTGTAAAGGCCAAAGTAAAGGTAGCTTGCCACCATATTTCTTTGCCCGATTTAGAGATACGTCTAAACTCACCTGAACGCTCTCCATCGCGTTTCAGGCTTTTCCAAAACCCTTGATACTCATCGCCTTCGGCTTCTTCGGGGTCTACCAGTATTTGGTCGTGTTGCCCGTCCAGCTCCTCCATAGTATACCCCATAGTATTGAGGTATTGATGGTTGGCTTTTTTGAAAAACCCTCTTAAGTCATACTCTACTGTTGCCAAAGTACGGTCAATGGCATTGAGGTGTGCTGCCATATCCGCCTCTTTCTGACGCATTTCCTCTTGCACCTCATTCAGTTTATCTACATTTTCGGTCAGCTCTTTCTCCTTTACCTGAATGGCTTCTAATTGCTCGGCAGTTTTTGCCTGAAGCTCACGGTGGTACGTAATGTCTTGAGTAAACTCTACGATTTTGTAAGGCTGCCCGCTCAGGTCGAGTATAGGGTTAAAGCTTCCTCTTGTCCATATAATTTTACCCGATTTAGTCTTGCGTCGTACTGCATCTGCCTGATAGTTTCCCCGGCGCAAGTCTGCCCAAAAAGCGTGTAGGTCAGGGCTGTCGTGGTCTTCTTCAGGAATAAAAACTGTGTGTGGCTCTTCGTGTACTTCACCCAAATTATACTCTACCAGTTTTAGAAAATCCTCATTGGCATACATTATCCTACCCTGCATATCATACTCTACCACCATGTTCGACTTATAAATGGCTGCCAGTTGCCCCTCAAAGTCAAGCGCCATTTTCTTTTGCGCAGTAATATTGGTAGCCAGGGCTATAATTTTATAAATGCCCCCTGCGGCATCTTTTACTGGCGTGTAAGTAGCATTAAACCAAATTTCTTTGCCAGTGCTGGTCACATATTTATACTCTCCTGACTGACTTTCACCTTTTTTAAGCGCCGCCCAAAACCCTTTGTATTCGTTGGTTTGGCTGTAGTCTGGGTCTACCAATATTTTATGGGGTTGCCTTGCCAGCCCGTCATGGGTATACTCCATAGAGTCCAGAAAAATGTTATTGGCAGTATTTACATGCCCTTCGCTGTCAAACTCTATGGTAGACAATGTGCTATTGATGGCATCGAGTTGGCCGGTAAGCTCAATCTCTTTGTTCTCCATTTGCTCTTTGGTAGCGTGGAGCTCTTCCATACTCTGACGAATTTCTTCTTCGGAGGTGCGTAGTTGCTGTACCAGTTTTTTGGTATGTTCGTTTACTTTTACGCTGGCTATAGTAGAAGCAATGCTTTCGGCTAGTTTTTCTATCAACCCTATCTGATACTTTTCATAAGTCTCAAAAGAAGCTATTTCTATCACCCCGTGAATTTGGTCGTTTACCTTCATGGGCACCACCAACACACTTCGGGGGTTGGCTTCACCCAGGCCTGAGGTAATCTGCACGTATTCGTCGGGTACGTCAGTCATATAAATGGTGCGTTTTTCACGCACAGCCTCCCCTGTTACTCCTTCTCCTATTTCAATTCTTTTGGTGTGGTATTTTTTGGTTTGAAAAGCGTAAGCAGACAACAGCTCCAGGTATACATCGTCTTTGTTTTCATCATTGAGCACAAACAACCCTCCTTGATTGGCACCAACATAATCAACCAGGCTTGATATGATATTATAGGCAAGCTCTGCTACGTTGTCGTTGTTAGAACGTAAAATCTCCCCAAACTTTGCCAACCCTTCGGTAGTCCAGTTACGTTTTTTGTCCTCTATAGCTACTTGGCGTAAGTTGTTGCGCATGCCCAGCAAAGCGTTGCCTAGTTCGTCGTTTTCGCTTAGGGGTTTAAAATCCACCTCAAGGTTACCCTTGCCTATCTCAGAAGCAAAATGGGAGGTTTTTTTCAAACCTTCGATCAAGTCGTTGATGGTTGCCTGTATTTTAATATCATCGTACTGGTCGTCCAACTTGGTGTCAGGCAATACCCCTTGCGACAAATCGCCAATTACTTCTTTTACTTTAGCCACTGGCTTTTTAAGGGTTTTGTTATAGAAAAACAGTACCCCTACAAAAAACAGAATGACCAACAATACAATGAATATAATTTCTACCTCAATCAGGTTGAGCCCCTGGCGTGCTTTGCTTTTGGGCAGTTCTACCATAAGGTGCCAATCAAGCGCTTTAATGTTTAGGTAGTCGCTGGCGGTGGTTACTTCTCTTTTGTCATCGTCAAACTCTATAGCTCCCTTGGTGTCCAGGGTAGCTCTGGCAGCGTTAGACACCAAGCGTTTTTCTAACAAAAGGCTATACTCTTCGGGCAACGAGGTAGCTCTAAGTTTGTAGTCTTGCCCTATGATAAATATGCGGGGTTGAATGGCAGTGGTGTTATGCACCATTTTTTCTTCAAGAATGGCATTAATGGGTTTGGCCGATATCCTAATAATAATGACACCTAAACGTACCCCATTGTCGTCAAAAACTGGCGAAGATGCAAAGCCCATCGGTAACTTGCTGCCCACCAGTTTATAATTGCTAAAATCGGTCAATGAAGTGGTATTTTTTCCATCGTTAAAAGCCTTGTTGATCATTTGGTTACGATAAGCTCCTCTGGCTATATTGGTACCAAAATCTTCTTGCTGCCTTACCGAAAAAACTACATCTCCCCGATTATTGACCAAATAAATATCTTGATAACTACGCGCTCCCAATAATGCTTCGAGCTTAAGGCGATAAAGCGAATCTACTTGGCGGTACCTTTGGCTGTTGATGCCTCCTTGAGAAAATGCCCGACTAAAGTTGCGAAGGCTGAAAGTGACAATATCAAGGTTGGAGTATACCCTGGCATCTTTGCGCAATTGTTGATAAAATTGCTCTATTTGTTGCTTTTTTGCGGTGCGAATCGCCTGTAAAATTACAAGGCTGTTTTTCTTTTGGCTGGTTTCCAGATAGGCAATAAAAAAGTAGGTAATCCCAGACAAAAGAAGGACACCTATGGTAGTGGAAATAATTCTAAGTCTTTGAGCAGCAGTAAGTTTTGGTATTAGCTTCATATAAATGCTCAGGAGTTATAATTTTAAAAAAATTTGACAGCAACCGAATTTATTCAAGCGCAATTTATGCCAAACCTTGGTTGAATAGCACATTTGTTTCTAAATATAATATAAATGTTGGGTTCTACAGAATTTATAGGTAGATTTTCAGCTACTTTTGATAAAATATAGCAGATTACAATTCGGTGTTATTCTACTTAGGAATGGTGAAAAAATAAATTACTGATTTCGAGGGAGGGATTTTATTTTGAGACGAGGCACTTTTTGCAGGCGTAGCCATAGCTACGGCTAAAAAAGTAACGAAGCATCAGAATGAAAGAGCACCTCCAAACTGAAAAGTTATTTTTTTTCCGTTCCTTAAAACCTGAGTAAATCCTCATTTTCATCAAATTATTCGTATTTTCAGCCCTTATAAAATAATTACCCAAAAAATATTGAGGCCAACTCACTGATCATCAATATTTTAAGTTATCAAGGTTAGTCATTCATAGATATTAGCATATATTCAATGGAAAACACTGTAGCAAACCAACAGGACGAAACATTAACAGCAAAATTTAACGAACTTGCCCGTAAGAATGCCGAAGCATTGTTAGGTGGTGGAGAGAAACGCATAGAGTCGCAGCACAAAAAAGGCAAATTGACCGCTCGTGAGCGTATTGAGCTTTTTTTAGATGAAGGTTCTTTCGAAGAAATCGGGAAATTTGTCATGCACCGCTGTAAAGACTTTGGCTTGGGCGAAGAATATTACCTGGGCGACGGAGTAGTAACTGGATACGGCACCGTTCATGGGCGTTTGGTGTATGTGTTTTCACAAGACTTCACTGTATTTGGCGGCTCTTTGTCAGAAACTTACGCTGAGAAAATATGCAAAATTATGGACTTGGCGATGGAAAATGGAGCACCTGTCATAGGACTTAATGACTCAGGTGGAGCACGTATTCAGGAGGGGGTCATTTCGCTTGCCGGATACGCCGATATTTTTTACCGTAACACGCTTGCCTCAGGGGTAATACCTCAGATTTCGGCAGTAATGGGACCTTGTGCGGGTGGAGCTGTATACTCGCCAGCCATTACCGATTTTATTATGATGGTAGAAAATACCTCTTATATGTTTGTAACTGGTCCCAAAGTAGTAAAAACGGTTACCAACGAAGAGGTAACCTCTGAAGAGCTGGGTGGTGCCAGCACTCATAGCACCAAAAGTGGGGTCACGCATTTCTCTTGCGCCAACGAAGTAGCTTGTATTAACAACCTTAAACAGTTGTTGAGTTACATTCCTCAAAACTGCGAAGAAACTCCCCCTATGTTGCCTTACGAAAGCAATGGAGATGAACTACGCAGCAAATTGAATGAGGTGATTCCTGCCAATCCTAACCAACCTTATGATATGCGCGAGGTAATAGAGGAGTTGGTAGACACGGACAGTTTTTTGGAAGTACATAAAGATTTTGCCGAAAATATTGTGGTAGGTTTTGCCCGTTTGGGTGGGCGCAGCATTGGTATTGTGGGCAACCAACCTGCAGTGCTTGCCGGGGTATTAGACATCAACGCCAGTACTAAAGCAGGTCGTTTTGTGCGGTTCTGTGATTCATTTAATATTCCTTTACTGGTCTTGGAAGATGTGCCAGGTTTCTTGCCAGGTACCGACCAAGAATGGAAAGGTATCATCACCAACGGTGCCAAGCTATTGTACGCTTTCTGTGAGGCTACTGTACCACGTATTACAGTGATCACCCGCAAGGCTTATGGTGGAGCTTATGATGTAATGAACTCTAAGCACATTGGGGCAGACATGAACTACGCCTGGCCAACTGCCGAAATTGCAGTAATGGGCGCTAAAGGGGCTTCTGAAATTATTTTTAAACGTGAAATAGCCGAGGCTGCCGACCCAGAAGCTAAACTACAGGAAAAAGTAGATGAGTATACCCGCAAGTTTGCTACTCCTTACCGTGCTGCCCACCGTGGCTATGTCGATGAAGTAATTATGCCAGAGCAAACCCGCGCAAAGTTAATCAAGGCTTTCAAAATGCTCGAAAATAAAGTGGCTACTTTGCCTAAGAAAAAACACGGCAATATTCCGTTGTAAAATATAAACAGCTTACGCACACAATCAATGGCTGTATAGAGTGAGACAAAATCATTGCTATACAGCCATTTTTCACATCATCTGGTGGTACAAAAAATATACTCTAACTAACTCATCATCTACTGAAGGTGAATAGACTATGCATTTGTTAGTTGCCTGTGAATCGAATCTGTTTTTAAATCCCGATTCATTGGTAAGGACTTGAAGCTTGTCGCTTAAAGCTTACCCCCTGTTGAAGCTTTCAACCCAACTATTAGTTATCTTTAGCCCCATCGTTTACCCAACAACGAATCTGATCTATCTCAGACTTAGATAAGGTGCTGCCCCTCGGCATCGAGCCACTCACTACTTCGCTTTTAATGCTGGCAGCATTGTTCAAAATACTGGCTTTGGTTGTCAGGTTAGGACTTCTGCCTCCAGATACATGGCATTGTGATATAGCACAGTTGGTTCGTATAATAGGCTCAACATCTGTGATAAGGCTCACATCAGAGTTTGTTCCTATGCTGGCATTTACAGTATTGGTACAGCCTATCGAATCTTTTACTATTACAGTATAAGTATCATCTGCCAGTCCGGCAAATACGGTGTCTGTCTGAAAGTTTTGCCCATTGATACTGTAAGTCAAAGAACCTTGCCCTCCTGAACCTTCCACCACTAATTTTCCTTGGCTCTGTCCACATTCGGTGTTTTGGGTAGACTTCACTATTACCGAGGGGCTATTGGGGCAACTTGGGCCTTGCGGTATAGCAATATCGGGTTGGCTAGGTACCACGTCATCTTCTTGGTTTTGATTGCTACAAGCATATAACCCTGACAATAACAAGCAAATAATTAATAAAAGGCGCTTACTCTCCATAGTTTCTTTTGTTTAATGTAATCGGTTATTTATAAACTACTTACAAGCACACCCTAAGAATTGGTTGCTTCTGGGAAGAGATTTTTATTGTATTTTTTTTGGGAAATGTCTTTTATAAAAATTTCTGAAAAAAAACAGAAACAGTAAAAAAACACCTGATTCACTCGTAGGTAACAGTCACTTCATACCAAATAAAAAGTTGAAATATCATACCTAAACCCTTTATATACCTTCATTTATCAATTTTTACAGTATTTTTAAGAATGCTACGATAGTATCTATAAAAGGTTACAAAAATCTATAAAAACTTGCTTTTTTTAAGAAAAAATGAGTACTTTGTAATATAATAAAGATTAGTAAGGGATATTGAAAAATTGAAGAAGTTATGGACACGTTTAATAAATACTCATATTCAGATAAAAGACCAAGAATTACCAGAGGTTTTCATCGCCCATTTTTTATGATGGATATTGAAAAAAAGAAAGTAATTAAAAGAAAATAATGATCAATTAATTTAACAAGTAAACACAAAAGAGATGGCGAATATTTCACGCATCTCTTTTTTTTTGCCAAGCCTTTTTCTGCACAACCGTTCCTCTCTCTTTTTTTACTTGACAGCACAAAATATCCACCTCTGCCCATATTTAACCCTCGCTCACCGTAACCTTGACACGTTAAAATCAGTAATAATTTTAAGGAAAATAAAAAGGTCTTACAATATATTAAATACCATGAAAAATATTCTCACAGTCCTTGTCCTGACCGTAAAACAGGAGGGCAAGCAATGCACACCTTCCGTTTTACAACACCACCATTACACAAAAAACCTAACAATAACCCTAAGCAAATGATGCAAATTTCAAAAAAAACACAAAACACAAAAACCTTGATAATTGATGCAAACTTTTTAACCCGAAAGGGGTTCAAAGCATTGTTTGAAGCAATGCCAGGCTACGAAATTACCAGAGAAGCGGAAGAGCTTTTACAGGTTCATTATTTACTAAAAACAAAACAACCATATTTAATTATTGTTCACTTAAACACTCCTAACTCAATAGACATTATCAGAACTATCAAGCAAAACAATCCACAACACCAAATCATTGTTTTTGCCAATGAAGTAGAAGATCACGAGTTTAATCAACTGTTGGCAATGAATATTGATGGATTATTGATGAAGGAGGGCAAAGAAAACGAATTGGTAGAATGCCTCAGAAAACTACAACAGGGCAAAACTTTCTTAAGTAGGGCTTGCCAAAAAAATAGTATAACAACACACAACAAACCTACCAATGAACTGCACTCGCTCAATCGGTTGGAAATAAAAATACTGCAAATGATTGCTGAGAAAAAAACTACCAACGAGATAGCCTCAGTATTGTTTAAAAGCCCTAAAACGATTGAGAATAGGCGGTATCAGATGTGCCGAAAACTGAACTTAAATGGGCACAATAGTTTGTTGATATATGCCTTGGAACATAAACAAACCCTGGCAACAATGTATTAAGTAAAACAGCAAAATTCACCTGTTCCATAGAATACCATCTCTTGGATCATTTTGTTTTTTCTATTTTACTAATTTTTGAACTGTTTGCAACGCTCAAAATGAGTGCAGGTGTTGCAAACAGTTTTCCAATCACAACTTGTTGGTCAATACCCCGATTAGATAAACCGAGCCTTAAAGAGTTTATAAATTCGCCGAATCAAGTTCGGAAGACTCTGCCTTTGCGGCTACTTTAAAACACATATTACTTGTTTGGTATCATAGCTTTTCGTTCAAATGTTTGCGCTCAAAGTCTAACAACCAACGTTTGCGTTCAAGCCCTCCTCCGTATCCAGTCAATTGTCCGTTTTTACCAATTACTCGATGACAAGGCACTATAATAGATACCCGATTGGCACCATTGGCAGTGCCTACTGCTCTTACTGCCTGTATATTATCTATTCGCTTGGCTTGTTGTTGATAAGTGGCAGTTTTGCCATAAGGAACGTTTTGCAATGCGCCCCATACCAATTGCTGAAAGTCGGTGCCTGGGGTATCTAAGGGCACCTCAAAAACCTGGAGTTTGCCCTCAAAGTAAGCTGTTACTTCGGCTTTTGCCTGTTCAATGTATTGGTTTTCGCCTACCATAATTTGTGCTTGCAGCAAACGTTGCAAATCTTTCAATTCGGTTTCCAACATTTTGCGATCTACAAATTCAAGCAGGCATATTCCCTGGTTGGTGGCCGCCACAAACATAGGACCTAGTGGGGTAGTGAGTCGGCTGATTAAAATGACCGATTTATTTACACTTTTTTGGGGCGATTTTCCCAAAATTTTCTTGTAAGTATAACCAAACCCACTCAATGATTCGTACCCGGCGTCAAAGGCAGCAGCAGTAGCGGCTTTGCCACTCTTAAGCTCTTGATAGGCAGTATTTACTCTATACATGCGCTGATACGCCTGAAAGGTCATTCCATAATTTTTATTAAACCAACGACGCACCACTTCAGGGCTAATGCCTTGTTCGCGCAGTAAAGCATCTGACACTTTTTGCTTGGGATTCTCTTTTACTAAGGCAATGGCAACAGTTACTTGAGGGGGAGCAGCATGGGCGTTTTCGGTAGGTTTGCAAATTTTACAGGGGCGAAAACCATTGTCTAACGCTTCCTTAAATGTAGTATAAAACACTACATTTTCGAGCTTGGGCTTGCGGGCTCTGCAAGTGGCTATACAAAATATGTCGGTTGTTTTGACACCTACATAAAATATTCCGGCAAAATCAGACTTTCGCTCTACCAATGCCCGGTAGTATTTGTTAATGAGTTGTTGATCGGTTACTTGCATAAAAACGGAGAGTTATAAGTAGCAGCAGGCAATTAGCTACAAGTAAGATTGGCTTGCTGATAGTACGCTCATTACACTTGCCTGTTGTACTTGTCTTGGTAATTATTAAAATAAATACGCTGCAAAGTACCGAATACCTAAAGCAACTGGCAACCGAAAAATGGACAAGTATTTTTTTGGGGGAATTGAAAAAAAACCTTTGCCCACAAACGAACAAAGGTTTTAAGTTTTTTTATGAAAGTTCTAACAGCTCTTTGGCGCTTAGTATCGCACTTTCTGAAGGAGTAGAGCCACTAATCATTTGAGCTATTTCCTGGACACGTTCTTGGTCATCGAGTTGCCTTATACGACTCACCGAACGTTCTGCCGAATGGTCTTTGTACACAAAATAATGATGATTCCCTTTGGCCGCTATCTGATGTAGGTGACTAATGGCAATGATTTGGTGTCCATGTGCCATTTCTTTGAACATATTACCCATTTTCAGGGCTATTTCGCCCGAAATACCTGTATCTATCTCATCAAAAATAATGGTAGGCAATGATGTTTTACTTGCCATGATGTATTTGATAGCCAACATCAAACGTGAAAACTCACCACCTGATGCTACCTTGGCTATTTCTTGTGGTGGAATACCCTTATTGGCACTGAACAAAAAGCTGATTTCGTCGATGCCATGTACAGTAGGGGTTACTTTGTTGAGCACAATTTGTAGTACTGCGTTGGGCATTCCCAGTTCTACCAATAGCTTTTTGAGGTCTTTCTCTATCACGGGGGCTACCTTCTGGCGGGTTTCCGACAGCTCCTCTCCTACCTTCATCAAGGCAGTATAAACAACCTCTAATTGTGTGCTTAATGCCTCAATTTCTTCGTCAAAGTTGAGTACCTTATGCACTTTTTCTTCTAAAGTATGTTGTATCTCCAGCAGTTCTTCTACAGAAACTGCCTGATGCTTTTGTTGCATTTGGTAAATAAAACTCACCCGCTCTTTTACCTCTTCTATGCGTTCTTCGTTGAGATCAACTACCTCTTCTTCGCGTTCTATTTCATTGTTTAGGTCTTCCAGTTCGATCAAGGCACTATTCATACGCTCGTGAATCTCACCCAACTTGTCGCTTAAGTCACCGACTTGCCCCAAGGCGTTGGTCACGGTGCGTAATTGATCTATAATGGCGGTTTCTTCTACTTTCCCCAGCAAACCCAGTGCTTCATTGAGCTTGAGTTTGATGTCTTCTGAGCTTTCCAGCAGTTTTAGTTCACCTTCGAGCTTGTCTTGCTCTCCAGCTTGCAAATTGGCTTTTGCCAACTCATCGTACAAAAACTTATTATAATCTAACTCGTTTTTGTGCTGATTGTACTCTTCTACCAGTTGGTCGTGCTTTTTCTTAACCGTGCGATACTCTTTGTATTTAGCAGTATAGCGCTTCATCAACGCTTGGTTTTCGGCACATACATCTACTATTCTTAATTGGAAAAGATGATCGCTCAAGAGTAAGTTGTCGTGTTGCGAGTGTATGTCTACCAAATGGCGCCCTACCTGCCGCAATATATCAAGGTTAACAGGAGTATCGTTAATAAAAGCCCTCGATTTACCACTGGGGGTTATCTCCCGACGAATGGTGGTTTCTTCTTCATAGTCTATGTCCAGCTCTTCAAACAAGCCATGAAGCTGGTAAGAGCCTATCAGAAAAGCTCCTTCTATAATACACTTACTGTCATGATACAGTAAGGTTTTAGTGTCTGCCCGCTTGCCCATTAACATACCAATGGCACCCAGTAAAATAGATTTACCAGCACCGGTTTCTCCGGTAATAATATTGAGCGATTGGTGGGGTTTTACCATTAATTGCTCAATCAGGGCATAATTTTTAATCAAAAGGTTCGTCAGCATAATCTCAATGCATTCGGTACAACGATCCGCTTATGGTCTTTTTTGTGTGTACATGTTTCAACCACTACTTTAATACAAAGTAGTATGGTCTATAATTATTTCGGCAACGGCTGATTTGTCAATCACGTGTTTGCGATGAATAGTATCTTTCAAATATAACTTTGATTCGTCATACTTATAAATTGTGCCACGAAGCGTCAGGTTATTCTTAAGAATCAGGTTGAGTTCTTTTTGCACCAGTTCGGGCAACTTTGGGTCAATATCACTCTCAAAAATACGTATTTGTCTTTTTCCCATGACTTTATTTACTCATTGCTTATCCGTTCTGGAAGCAAAGTTAATATTCTAAACAAAAAAAAGAGCCGATTGGACAAAATCTTTGGTTTTTTTGGTAAATTTTCTCATAAAAATAGCAATCACAGCAACTCAATGATCAAAAATTGAGCATTCCAGTTACCACCTTACTTCATTACTTTATCAACACACTCGTCCATGAGCGCATACATCTTATGATAAATAAAAGGGCGGTGTTGTTTTTTTCTAAAAAAGGGAGTTTGCTCATGAAGTAACCAAAAAGCACCTGCATAGTTTTGGGCTAAGAACATTTTTTTTGCCTGGGCATATATTTCGTTGCCTTGAGGCAGGTACTCTACCCAAAACTTTTGCTCTTCGTACTCTTCTTGCTGAAGTTGGGTAAGAATATGCTCTACCCTTTGCTGTATATAGGGGTTGGGGTAGTGGTTTAAGACTTGCTGCCCCAGGCGTATCGCTGTGTCGCGTCGTAGGTTTTGCCAGTTGCGAAACAGTGAAGTGTAATTTTTGCCAATAATTGCCTTGCAATGCTTCAAATCTTCTTGACAATGCTGGTTGCCTAGTGCCGTAGCACGTTCATAATCATTGAAGGCTTTGTAAGGCGCGTCCATTTTATACAACAACAAGTCGGCACGCGCTGCATATCCCACCCCAGTGGCACAAACCATGATACTGGTAGTAAAATCACGCAAAGCATCGCCATATTCTTCCAACAACTCATTGGTTTTAGCCCGAAAAAAGAAATATTCGTGTTGTCGGCTATCTCGTATAATAGCACTGCTGAAGGCATCTAGCGCCTCATAGCCCCACTCTAGGTGGTACAATGCGATGCCATACAAGTAGTGTAGTTTTGCCTCGCGGTGAAACAGGTGCGTGCCTTGCGACAAAAGGTCATAAGCATCTTCATAACGTCCTTCGCCTAACAAATGAGTGCTGTAATGATAGTATCCCTCCAGTACTTTGTTGCCACAAATGTTCAAAATTTCCATAAGGGCGTCTTCTTCTCCTATTTCGTCTTTGAGATTGGTATGTGCCTGCCCCAGGTAGGTATAAATCATGGGCTCACAGGGGGTGTCGGTAAGTAATTGTTTTAAGATCAAGAATAATTTATCGAATTCTCCGTCCATCAACAAGGTAAAAAGCCTGTTTTCGATGCCTGAAAAGGGCAAATCACTTTCATCGTTGGGTGACTGCCAGGCAGTTGCCAAAAATCCGCCACAAATCACCATCAACAGCCAACCGATTGCATATATATCCATCATTGTACGTAATATGAACCAAGGGGAATTAATAGAGGTTAAGATAGTGAAAAATTGTAAATAAGGGTAGTGTGGGGCTGATTTCTTATATTAAGTTTTTATGGGGCAATCAAGGGAATTATAGGGTTAACCAATGTTTTTAAGCGCTTTTTAAAATTAGCCGAACGGCTGAGTCTCCAACTTGATTCGGAAGATTTAGAAACTCACTCTCTGCTTAGTTTAACACAGATCAAGGGCAAACAACCAGTGCTACAACTGATCGTTTGCCTACTGAAGTTGCTCTATTCTATCAACTTTGCGTATCTCTGGGTTTTACTTGGGTCAATTTTCACCAAAATGCGGTATACTTGTTGGCGTTGTTCTTTGGGTGAACGGATAAATATATTAATCAATTCATCCGACTTGGCATCCATAAAACTACGCATAAGAATCGCTGAAGGCTTCAGAGTATTTATTTGCTCCATTGTTTTCAAGACTTTAAATATTTTCTCACGCGACTTGTCGGGCGTAAACAAAAAACGGTCTAAGCCTTGGCGGTGATAAATGTAGATGCCTTCCAGGAAACCCAACATTTGTTGGCTCATGAGGTTTTCTGACAGCCAGTAACGGTTACGACGGTCTTGGTTGGGGCGCCAGCCAGGTTCAGAGGCTGCCTGGGCATTGTTAACTACCTGCAGGGCGCGTTCGGCGTATAACTTTCCTCCGTTTTTCTTAAAACTAAAATAGTCCATTGCCAATACAGTATAGGCATAAAAAGCAAGTATAGAGGTAAGGTTGTTATTGTAGGCGTTGTCGTTGTAAAGCAAGGGTTGCGCCTGGGTATAGGTAAACTGAAAGTTGCGGTCTACATAATTGATCAATACCGATTCGTAGTCAGTTTTGAACACTGGGCGCACTGCTCTGAGTTGGGCGGTTGCCTGAAAATTGTTTTGGCTGAGCATGTTGGTAATATTGATTCGCACATCACACTCTATTTTTTCAGCTTCTTCAAACTCATCTTCCGACCACTGTTGACCATTCAAAAAAGTATTAATATCTGCTTTCAGATTATTAAATATAGACTTTTCGGTTACTTGGGTGGTGTTCAACTGGCTGGTATTTACGGTCACTCTCCAGGTGATTTGTGCTTGTGTGTTGATAATACAGACCAACAAGCAGGCAATGGTATATATAAGGTTTCGTAACATTTTTTATTCAATATATTTTTTACAGATTATGTTGATGACACATCTCGCTAATCCTCTAGGTTTTAACTAACAAAAGGGACTTGTCGCTTAAAGCTTACACCTGTTGTTGCTTCTAAAAGTACTAGTGCACTGGAAACTAAATTCCTACCACATTAGCTTCGCAGAGCTCGCCACAGCAGAGCTGCCCCGATGAAATGAATCGGGATTTAGAAATAGGCTCGGTTATTCGGAGTCTTTAGCTCGCTGACTTTACTTAAAAAAGTTTGCGTAGCTACGGTTCCGATAGCCATCGGAATTGTAAACTAACTCTGCGCACTTTTTGAAGTGCGTCAGCAAACAAAATACCCTCGAATAAATAGTGCATTTATTTAATCCCCAGTACACTAGTATACGGGTTTTGCCTCAGCACAATGGAGTTTAGACCACCTCAAGGTTTTAAAGTGATACTTTAAGCAGTCACTTTTCAAATTTACAAATAATTGGGGTTTTTAGCCATACTACCTCAAACAAAACGATGAGACAACACAAAACCCCACCCTTACAATAAGTCTAGAGCTGCTGCTAACTCTTTTTCGGGCAGGTTGTATACTACCTCGTTCAAGGGCTTAAGCATTTGCTGAATGGCTTTGTGTTCGCCCTGAAATACTGCTTTTACTTTTTGTTTATGGCGCATTACTACGGGCATCAGCTTCAATATGCTTCCCAAAGGGCTGTTTGGTTCGGCTTGTAGGATAAGCACTATTTTTTGGGCGTTGTTGAGTAGCTTTAGGGCGTAGTCTGTGACCATTGCTTCTGAAAAATTATCTAAGTCATAGACAAAAAAATCGGGGTAATGCTGGGTAAACCACTCTTTCATTGGCAGCTGATAATCGAAAGATGTATCACGGGTAATTTTAAGTAAAAGGCATACTTTTTCGGGAAACATGTTTTTTGGGTTTGAAGGTGAAATTTTTCACTAATTTATCAAAAGTTCAGGAGTCTCTTTATTTTACTATTTTGCACAAATCTACTGTTAGGTACCAAGCTAAAAAACACCTCCTCAGACATAACAAATAAAAGTTAACCACCTTAAACAATCGCTGACCGACATTCTTCATTATTGAACAAAAATCTCTGTGGATTTTGCACACAAAGGCAACAAAATTGCTGCAATGTATCATCAATACTACAAGCTTTTATCAACCTACTTCCTACACCACATCTTATTGCTATAGCTTTTGCCAAAACATCCTATTCTCACGCTTAAATTTTGGTTTCTTGTATGAAAGTCGAAAGCAATAAAACCCTGCTCTACAGTGGCAATAAATCGTTGGTTTATCACCAATACAATCACGAGCGTCAATTACCTGTGATGATAAAAATGCTGCGTAATCCTTACCCTACCTCGCAGGAAATGGTCAGGTTTGACAATGAATGCACGATTTTGCAACAATTGACTGATGTAGAAGGAGTGCCAAAAGTACTAAAAAAAGGAGTGCTGGAAAACCGACAATCCATTTACATGACCCACTTTGAGGGTGTGCGCCTTCAGGACATGATCTTAGCACAGCCCCTTTCTATCCGGCAGTTTCTTCAAATAGCCCTCCACATTGCCCATACCATAGGACTTATTCACCACAAAAAAGTAATTCATCATAGCTTGCACTCTGGTAGTATCATGGTCAACCCAAACAATGACCAGGTACAAGTAATGGATTTTGAGTTAGCCTCAAAGTTTGTATTTAAAATGCCCTATCTGAACACCTCCCAACATCCAGAAAGCACCCTTTCTTACCTCTCACCAGAACAAACCGGAAAAATAAACCGAACAGTTGACCACCACACCGACTTGTATTCGTTGGGGGTGATCTTGTATGAGTTGCTTACACAACAATTGCCTTTTGCTGCCAAAACTCCGGAGGCGATCATACACCAACACCTCACAGTGTCTCCTCTTCCTCTGATTGAAGTACGCCACGACACTCCTCAGGTATTGTCTGATATTATACTTAAGTTATTGAGCAAACTGCCTGAAAACCGTTACCAAACTGCTTTTGGGCTACAAACAGACCTTAAGCAATGCTTGACCACCCTGGCAACAAACAAAAAGACAGGGACATTTGCACTGGGGCAACACGACTTTTCGGGGCAACTCAAGGTTACTGAGAAGTTGTATGGCAGGCACGCTGAAATACAGCAATTGTGGCATAATATAGAAGAAACAGCCAAAGGTAGTGTAGCTATGGTATTGATTTCGGGCGATGCAGGAGTGGGTAAGTCGGCGCTAGTTGCTGAACTACAACTCCCCCTGGCGGCTAAAAAAGGGCATTTTTTGTCGGGCAAATATGATCAATATCAACGCCCAATACCTTATGCAGCTATCATACAAGCATTTACCCAATTTGCCCACTACCTGCTCACCGAAAATGCAATGAACCTGGAACAATGGCGCAAAAAAATAATGGCAGCCATTGGCGAAAACGGTCAGGTGTTGGTAGAGGTTATTCCGGAGCTGGAGCGCATTATTGGGCAACAGCCCCCGGTAACCGAAGTAAGCGAAGAAGAAGGCGTTCGCCGTTTTAATAAAGTTTTTCGGGCGCTGGTGCAGGTGATATGTAGCCCAGCCCACCCATTGGTTATTTTTATAGATGATTTGCAGTGGGCAGACACAGCTTCGCTTCGTTTGCTGCATTCACTCATTACAGACAGTAGCCAACATTATTTACTTATTATTGGGGCTTACCGCCACCAGGAGGTAGACTTGGCTCACCCACTGTTGCGCACTGTGCATGACATAAAAACCGAGGGTGGTCAGGTTCATCAGGTTCAACCAGGCAATTTAGAAATTGCTCATGTTCGGGCATTATTAGCCGATAGGTTGCAACTACCTGCAGCCAATATTGATGCATTGGCCAATCTGGTATATCAAAAAACGGCAGGCAATGCATTTTTTACCCACCAACTATTACAAACCATACACAATCAGGGCTTACTGCTACATCAACCCAAGCAAAATAAATGGCAATGGGATTTACAAAAAATTGAAGCTGAGCATCACACAAACCAAGTGGTAGCACTGTTGACACAAAAGGTACAACAGCTTGCTTCCCCTACTCAAAGCATACTTAAGTTGGCGTCTTGCCTGGGGCATCAGTTTGAACTAAATACTTTGGTGATGGTTCAACAAAGTACGCCTACCCATGCCCTTGCCACGCTTTGGCAAGCGGTAGAGGCTGGCTTGGTGGTTCCTTTAGATCATCACTGGCAGACATTGCAGGTACAACCGTCCACCTACCCACCTACGCAAGAGGTTTGGTTTATGTTTTTGTGCCACCAGGTACAACAAGTGGTTTACTCGCTCATACCTGCCCAGAACAAAAGTAGCACTCACTTAAAAATTGGACGTTTATTGCTCAATAATTTACCTGAAGAGGCTTCAACTGCCTCTGTTTTTAAGACGACACATCACTTCAATCAAGGGCGGAGCCTCCTCAACAATCAAAAGGAAATAAAACAGGTCGTTGCGCTTAATTTGCTTGCCAGTGAAAAAGCAATGAGTATTTTGGCGTACGATTCGGCGCTGGACATGCTCAGTAAAATACTGGAAGTAATACCACATGATAAATTCTGGAAAAAGCACCACCTCCTATTATTTTCTATATATAATCACAAAGCGCTTTGTGCTGCTTATTTGGGGTTGTTTGAAAGTGCCCAGACTGACTACCAGATTTTGCAAAGCAAAGCAATTACCCCTCAGCAAATAGGCAAAGTATACAGTGAGGCAATCCACTGGCATACTACTGTGCAGGAATACCCGCAAGCTATAGCACTAGCCCGCGAAGGATTGGCATTGTTAAACATCCATTTTCCGCAAACCATTTCTCCAGAGCTTGTAAATGAAGGGTTTGCTCAGGTGAGGGCATCTTTGGGCGAACGCCAGATCAGCGACTTGTCAGATGCTGCCCAAATGGACACAAATAGCCCTATAGCTCAATTGAATATCTTATATAAGTTGGCACAATCTACCTGGCACACTATGCCCGAAGGGTTTGCCTGGAGTGTCCTGCAAATGGTCACTTTGTCGCAAAACGAGGGAAACCACCCTGTGTCATCGTTTGGGTACGCGGCCTATGCTTTACTGCTTTGTAAACAACCTGCCCAATACCAAGAGGGGCTCGAATACGGTAACCTTGCCCTTGTGTTAAATAAAAAAATGCCTCATCACTTGACCAAAGGGGCCATTTACTTTTTCTATACTTGTTTTGTTCAACACTGGACCAAACACAAAGCACACAATGTAGTTTTGCACCAAATTGCCTGTCAGCACTATTCAGCAGGCGGAACTGATGTATATGGTGTATACAATATTATTTGTTACTTCTTTCAACCATTTTGTTCCAATTTGTCTTTACAAGAGGTAGACTCACTGTTTCAGCCCTTGCTGCCTTGGGTAAAAAAAGTGAACAATCAGTCTGCTACTAGAGTGCTTGGCTTGTTGCTACAGGTGATACAAAACTTGCAAGGTAACACCTCTGATCTACACTCACTGACAAATGAAAACTTTGACGAAACGGCTTGTCTCCATGAGCTGAAGGCTTACAACGACAGCAATGGCTTGGGTTACTTTTATTTTAGTAAATTATTGGTGTACTATACGCATGGCGCTTATGATAAAGCCTTGGACATGGCACAACAAGCCCAGCCTTATGCCACCTGTATGCAGGGGTTATACCACCAGACTTTGTTCCATTTTTATTATGCGCTTACCTTATGCAAACTATACACTGGGGCATCGCCAGACCAACAGGCAGGTTTTACACTACAGCTTGACCAGCACTTGATTAAACTACGGCAATGGGCAAGCACTTGTCCAGAAAACTACGAATACCAATATTTGTTAGTGGCTGCCGAAATGGCTCACATCCAAAAAAAACCGTTGGGCGTGGTCAGCGATTTGTACGAAAGTGCAGTCGAGGCTGCCAGCAAAAAAAGCAAAGCCCTGGTACACAGGGCACTTGCCAATGAACTATATGCGGCATATTGGCTGACACAGTCAAGGGAAAAAATAGGTAAGGTATTTCTTCAGGAAGCCAACGAACTGTATGCACAATGGGGCGCAAGTACTAAAGTTACACAATGGCCACTTTCCCAACCAGGTCAGGTGCATTTAGCCCTTTCTGATGATTTGCCGCAAGCAGCCCCGCCAAACAGCCATAGCCCATCATTTTTAGGCACCTCTATTCGTCACCGTTCAGTCTCTCGCTCGAAAACTATTTCGCTAGATTTTTTATCTGTCATCAAGGCACTGCAAACATTGACACAAGAAACAAAACTGGACAATGTGCTAAAAAAAATGTTGGAAATTGTGATTCAAAATACGGGTGCCCAAAAAGGTGTGCTGATTGATTGTGCCAACAACCGACTTAAGGTATTGCTCGACGGCAATCGACAACGGGTAAAGATGTTGCCCAAAGGGATGTCATTAGACAAATACCAGGCGTTGCCCTCTTCTGTAGTTCGCCACGTCAAACGTTCGTCGCAACCTTTAGTGTTTGAAGATGTCCGTCAGGCAAAAAAATACGCCCACGATACTTACCTCAAAACTACCCAACCCAAATCGGTGATTTGCTTGCCTATTATGCGCCAAAACGAAATCAAGGTAATTTTTTACCTGGAAAACAACCTTACAGCTCAGGCTTTTACCAAACACCATTTAGAGGTGTTGAACGCATTATCGCCGCAAATGGCCATTTCGTTAGACAATGCCCTGCGTTACCAACAATTGGAACAACAGCTAAACGACCAAACCGAAGCACTACAAACACAGGGTAAACACCAGACAGAGGGCATTCATTATGGGCAAAAGGTTCAGAAAGCTATGCTACCCAACCAAGCCACACTGCAGGAAAAGTTTCGAAGTGTATTTATTATTTTCAAACCTGTTGACTTGGTTTCAGGTAACTTTTACTGGTTTTCTCAAGTAGGTCAATATTTGTTTTTGGCAGAGGCAGACTGCGGCAAGCAAGGAGTACCAGGGGCTTTTATGGGTATGCTGGGCGACCAGTTGCTCCACCGACTGATCAATATAAACCAAGTAACTGACCCAGCTGCCATAGTGGGCATGTTACATAAAGAAATCAAGCATTACCTGAAACAAGGTGCGAACGAAAGTACTGATGGAATGGCGCTCAACCTGTGCCGTATCACTTATCAAAACCCTCAGCAAATAGAGGTGGTGTTTATAGGTGCCGGACAAGATTTGTTTTATTCGCACCAAGGCAAAATGGAAGTACTAAAAGGGGGGCGAACTACTATTGGGAATGAGCAAAGTAAAGTGGCTACGTTCAAAAACCGCAAAATTTTACTACAGGCAGGCGACCATTTGTACCTGGCATCTGATGGCTATTTTGACGCTCCTAACCCCCGACGAAAGAGTTTTACCAAGAAAAAGTTTATTAAATTACTACAAGACATTTATTTACACCCCTTGCCTGAACAAAGAGAACGTTTAGAGGTAGCTCTTAAATTACATCAGGGCGAAACAGCACAAAAGGATGATATTACGGTGATTGGGGTGAGACTGTAGTGGTTGTTTGGGTTTAAAATCTGAGGGAAATCAACCATCAAAGTGTACCCTACATTTGTCATTCTCTCTCGTGTTAGAAATCAGTTTTGTAGGGTTGAATGGTCTATATATGTTTTGAAAAATCGGCTTTGGCACGAAACGACCTGCGTTGTTTGTTCAATGGGAAATGCACTCCCACCACCAGCATATCGTCTACCTGAGCGTGGGTATTGCCCTCTGGAGTCAGGTGGTTCATCCAGTCTTGAATGGTGAGTTCTATAATTTTGTGTTGTTGCTCCATGGGTAGCGGATGAATTTCTTTGAGTAGTTCTCTGAACCTGCGCCGCATAAACTTTTTACCCTTTTCGCCTCCAAACTGATCCTGGTAACCATCTGAAGCCATGTAAATAGTGGTAGGAGTATCCAACGAAAAAGTGTGGGTAGTAAAAGTATGGGCAGCATCGGGTTGCCAACCACCTATAGCCACATTATCGCCTTTGATCTCTTGCAGCTCTCCGTTTTGAAACAACCATAACCAGCTTTTGGCACTGGCATATTTACAAATTCTTTTTTCCATGTCTACTACGATCAGCCCCATGTCCATTCCATCACGGTTGGCAATTTCGTCCTGACGCAAGGCTTTTCTTACTCCTTCTTGCATGGCCTTCAATATATCGGCTGGCTCGGTCAGGCGACGATCAAAAACGATGTGATTAAGCAATGAGTCGCCAATTGCCGACATAAATGCTCCTGGTACTCCGTGCCCGGTACAATCTACGGCTGCCAATACTAACTTTTCGTTTTCGAAACCCTGTAGCAATTTATTGCCTTGAAAATCAGGAGAATCGGCATACAAAGGTTGGGGTTCGGTTTTGGTAAACCAGTAAAAATCGCCACTGACAATATCACGGGGGCGATAATAGACAAAATGTTGGGGCAATGCCTCCTTCATTTCTTCACGGTTGGGCAAAATAGCCTCCTGAATACGTTTGGCGTATTGAATACTACTTTCTATGTCTTGATTTTTGCGTAAAATCTGTTCATTGCGTTCTTCAATCGCATCCCGCTGAGTCAATATTTCTTCTTTCTGCTGATTAATCTCCTCGTTCTTTTCTCTCAAATCGTTGCGTTGCTTTAGCAATATAGCATTGACTCGTTTGCGCCTGCGACTACGGGTATACAAAAATGCCAAACCAATGACTAATACAATGATTACTCCCACTGCAATAGATTGCTTTAGCACCCGTTCGGCTTCGTCGCGGGCATCTTTAGCCTTGAGTAAAGCTATTTCCGCTTGTTTTTTTTCCAGTTCATAAGCTGCCTGTAGGTTTGTCAAACGTTTGGTGTTGGCTTCGCTAAAAACTTCATCTTTGGCAAACACATAATAGGTTTGGTACTCATACGCTTTGTCGTACTGTTTCAGGCCTTCATAAATAACCATCAACGACTGGCTCAAATTCATCACCAGTGCCTGTGACTCTACCTCTTCGGCCAGTTCAAAACCTTGCAAGGCATACTTCAAAGCCTTTTTCAATTCATCAGTTTGTTGGTATACATCGGCTATGTAGCCCAGGGTACCCGCCATACTGGTACGGTCACCTGCCTGCTCTTCTAGTTTAAGTGCTTTGAAATGATACTCCAGCGATTTTTTTATTTGCTTTTCCGCGAAAGCGACCAAACCGAGGTTGTTATAACTAATGGCGATGCCTGCCCTGTCGTTCAGCTCTTTTTCTATGGCCAACGACTTGCTGTAGTACTCACGTGCTTTGTCGTAGTCGTTGCGTTGATAATAAATACTCCCTAAGTTGTTGAGTACACTCGCCAACCCGGTTTTGTCCTGATTTTTTTCATCTATTTTACGCACTCTTTCATAGTACTTCAGGGCTTCGTCGTAGTTGCCTTGATTGCGGTATATAATGCCTATGTTGTTCAGCACATTGGCGATGCCTGGCTCGTTTTTTAGTTTTTCGAAAATGGTAAGCGATTTCAGGTAATGCTCTAATGCCTGAGGGTAGTTGCCTTGATACTGATACACCACTCCAATGTTTTTCAAGGCAGTGGCTTCGCCTTTACTGTAGCGTTGGCTTTGTGCCAAATCAAGGGCTTGCCGCCCGGTACTGAGGGCTTTCTTGGGAGCAGAGTTGCTTAGTTCCCAACACAACTCATTGAATATATCCACTTTGGCATTGGCTTTAGCGCTTTTCAAGGCGGTTTGCAGGCTGTCTATGCGTTGGTTTTGCGCCCAAACGCCTGCCGTAAAGTAAAATACCAATAATAAAGTGAATACTATTTTTTTCATGGGTGTTTTGGTAACAAATGGCTATACGTGTCACAACATGGTTAACCGAAAAACATTGGTTGAATGGTTGCGCTTAATGATGCAACAAAATTTTCACTAATAAATTCATAAACCACTGAAAATAAACATGCTATGAATTTGTTAGTTGCCTATGAACCGAATCTACAGCAGCTTGCTGTGATGAGCTCAACACAGTTAAACAGGGTGTACCTAGAACCTTGTCGGGGCTACGTACACCAGGCGAAGCTACCACTCAATCTTGTTCAGCATATACTACAGTAACAGGTGATTTTACAACATTTATGGGTGGTATAATGGTGTAACGACTATAGCACGCTTAAGATATGTACAAAAAAGTAGCCGAAGCTTTATTTATTGGCTTTTTTTCGCGGTTGAGTATGCAAACGGTTGCGCTGGGGCTTAAAAAAAGAAGAAGAAGGAAAATGATCGTGAAAACCAGCCAAATCCTGAAAAGGGGCAATCAGCTCAGGAAAGTTGATATGGCGGGTATGGCGCGACTCGGTAGAAAGGCAATAATCACTGAGATTAAACTTTTGTAACACGGCTCGTTTTTGGGCATAGTTTGCCTTGCGTTGCCCCTGCCAGGGGTACACAAACATCGCGAATACCACTACTACTTGTACTGCAATGAAAATAAGAAAGAAACGGGTCTTTTTTGGATTCATTTCTCTAAGTTATTGAATTGGTTAACGCTTTGCTCATTGTTTAGATGGTTCCCTGCCAAAGGGGCAGAGAACCATTTTACAGTAGTGCATTCTTTTTCAACAGGTTTACCCTTTCTTATGCTGCTGAATGATCACCTCTACTTGTTTTTTGTCGATAATAGGACCTACTATAGTACGAATCACTTTACCTTCGGGCGAAATAAATATATTGGTAGGGTAAGCATCTACCTGATAAATTTGTTCGCTTACAGCCTGTACATCACCCAGCATAGGAAAGCTTAAGCTAAATTTTTCTTTGAATTTTTTAGAGGCTTCCAGTTTTTCGCCCACATTGATGGCTACCAGTTCAAAGTCTTTGCCCTTCATTTGGCTATAGTAGTCTTCTATTTTTGGAAAATCTTTGCGACACGAGCGGCAAGAGGTAGTCCAAAAATGAAGCAATACATATTTGCCTTTAAAATCGGCAAGGCTTTGTTTTTTGCCTTCTATGTTTTCAAAAGTAAACGCAGGAGCCGTTTTTCCTTTCAGACCTTGACGGCTACCACAAGCTGCCAGTGTAGCAGCAAGTAATGTGAAAATGAATAGTTGTTGTAGTTTTCTCATTGTTTTGCTATTTAAAAAGCTGCAGGCTATTCACCCAAGCCTGCAATTGAGTCATCTGTTTTCGGGCAATTAAGTGATACCAACCTTGTTGTTTGAAGCATTCGGCCAATGCTACTACTGCACCAATTCTCCGTACAAGTCAAACTCAGTAGCATTGATAATTTTGATAGGAGCAAATTCGCCTACAGGCAAATAAGTATTTTCGGCAGAAATAAGTACTTCGTTGTCTACTTCTGGCGAATCAGACTCGGTACGCCCTATAAAATACCCCCCTTCTTTGCGGTCTATCATCACTTTGAGGGTTTTGCCTACCTTTTGTTGGTTCAGTTCGGCCGAAATCTCTTGTTGCAATGCCATTACCTGTCCGGCACGATCTTCTTTTACCTCTTCGGGCACATCGTCTTTCATGGTAAACGAGTGGGTATTGTCTTCGTGTGAGTAGGTAAAAATACCCAAACGGTCAAACCTTGATTTTTCTACAAAAGTATACATTTCTTCAAAATCGGCTTCAGTTTCGCCAGGGTGTCCGGCTATCAGGGTAGTTCTCAAAGCTATTTCGGGCACCTTCTGACGGATGGTGTCAATCAATTGCTCGGTTTTTTCGCGGGTAATGCCTCGGCGCATCAATTTCAATACATTAGACGACCCGTGCTGCAAGGGCATGTCTAAATAGTTACACACATTGGGGTATTGCTTGATGGCATCCAAAATATCTAACGGGAAACCTGCGGGGTAAGCATACTGTAGACGAATCCACTCTATGCCTTCTACATCGGCAAGGCGTGCCATGAGCTCTGCAAGATTGCGTTTTTTATACAGGTCTAACCCATAATAGGTCAAGTCCTGAGCAATCAATATCAATTCTTTCGTTCCATTTTTTGCCATCGTTTGCGCCGACTTTACCAACTCTTCCATGGGGTGCGATACGTGTTTGCCCCGCATAATAGGAATGGCACAAAACGAACAGGGACGGTCACAACCTTCGGCTATCTTCATGTAGGCATAATGACGCGGTGTAGTAGTAAGGCGCTCACCTACCAACTCGTGTTTGTAATCTGCCTTAAATTTTTTGAGTAATAAAGGTAAATCACGGGTACCAAAAAAGGCATCTACCGTAGTGATTTCTTTTTCTAAATCGTCTTTGTAACGTTGCGACAAGCACCCAGTGACGTATAATTTATCAATCAAACCCTGCTCTTTGGCATCGGCGTATTGCAAAATGGTATCGATAGATTCTTGTTTGGCGTTTTCGATAAACCCACAAGTATTTACGATGACTACGTTTGCCTCGTCGTTTTGGGCTTCGTGGGTCACTGCTATGTCATTGCCCCGTAGTTGAGTCAGAATGTTCTCCGAATCTACCAGGTTTTTAGAACATCCCAGGGTTACTATATTTACTTTTGTTGATGTGTTTCCTTTTGTCTTCATCTATATAAAAAATAGTCGACAGTTGTACAGTCGACAGGCCACAGCGGTAAGTGCTTCTGTTTTGCTACCTGAAGCTTAGGAACGTGATCGCAATAACTGTCCGGTTTAGAACATATCCTCTTTCCTGACTTTCGTTACTTTTATTGTCCGTAGTACCGTCTCACGGTCTGGCTCAACATCCCCCGGATGTTGCCTTGCCCGCAAAAAGTGCCTCAGTCAGCCTTGAGTTTATGACCTCAATCTCGACACTTATTTTGAACATGTTCCTTAATAAGCCGCCTTATAATTAATGTTTATGTTAACTTCGGTAATATTGTTACTTTTCACCTCTACTGGGTGCACATTACCCTTGCCGTCAAATATATTGGCAAACAGCCCGTCTTTTTCAAGGGTAAATATTGAGTATTTACCCGGAGCAAGAGGCAGTTGAAAACAACCATCTTTGTCTGCCGTTGTTTTTGCCAAAGGTGCAGTAGCAGGTTTTTGGTACAAGCCCTCGTTTTTATTCAACTGGCTGGTTTGCATCAGTGGATATACCCATACCTCGCGCGCCACCGGGTTGCCAGCGGGTGCGTTTTTTTCTTTTCTTTTCCCTTTTTTCACCGGACCAGGCATTTGGTTACCACCTACCCAAAACACCCTACCATAGATGCCTTGAGTAATTTTGACTGCACAATTGCTTACGCGGCTGGCGTTATTGCGAGGGCTACAGCCTACCAAAGCAATGGTGAGGGTAAGCCATAAACCCATTGTTACAAATGTATGTTTCATAAAAGGCGTTGTTTGGTGGCGCAAAGATAGGGGTTTTTGGGGAAAGTTGTTAGGCGTGTAGGTTTTAACAAAAACCTGTCAGGAATTATGTTGACTTCTGAATAATTCGCTTACTTTGGTAATCAATACTTATGGTTTGTACCTATGCCCCACCTACTCACTCATTTCTTGCTTTTTTGCGCCTATTCAGGGGTAAGTATTGTGCTGTTTTTGTTGCTTTTGCTAAGCAAAACCTGGCGCAAACAACGTGCTCAACAAATACTGGCAGGTATTCTACTTAGTTTTTTATTCGTTGTGCTTTTGTATGTAACAGTGCCATTGGCATCGGTTAAGGTTTGGGCAGTTTTGCTGCCTATAGGGCTTGCCATACCTTATGCCCTAGGACCTTTGCTCTACTTTTACATCAAACTCACCTATCAGCCCCGGCTTCCACTGGGCAATACATTCTGGCGGCACATGTTGCCTTTTCTTATTGTTTTCACCTGTTTAAGTTTGCCATTAGGTTGGTGGCTTTATACCTCACCCAGAATGGGTGGTCAATACCACGCCATTGTATTGGTACCTATTGCAGGTATCCTGTTGATGAGCTACTATGTTTACCGCTGTGCTCAGTTGCTTAAACGTTTTCAGTTATTGGTCAAACACAACTACTCTACACTCTCTAAAGTAGATTTGCGCTGGTTGAATCTCTGGGTCAAAGGACTGATTCTTTTTGTAGTACTCGATGCGCTGACTGGAGGACTGGTGGCGGTTTTCCCCTGGCTTGGGCAACTTATTTATATCAATGCCTTGTATTTGGTGGGGCTTATCTGGTATATTGGTTATTTTGGTCTGCAACAAACCCAGGTATTTTTAAGCGAAATGTCTACATTGCCTGCTCCCCAGAAATTGCCTCAAAAGCCTACTTCAGTTAAAGCTAAAAACAACGCCACATCAACGAAGCTTCAACAACAGTTGCACAACCTTATTTTGCAAGAAGCATTGTATAAAAACGAAGACGTATCTTTGTATAAGGTGGCTCAAAAAATGGGCTTAAGTGATAAGCGGTTGTCAGAGCTGATCAACAAAGAAATGGGCACCAATTTTTACGAATACATCAATAGCTTTAGAGTAGATGCATTCAAGGAAAGGGTAAAAATGGCGATGCCCACACTTCACTTTACTAGCGCTTGCCTATGATTCGGGGTTTAACTCCAAAGCTACATTTAACCGGATATTTAAACAACAAACGGGGCTTACTCCCAGTCAATTCAGACAAAAAGTAACGTCTCAGTCCAATAAACCAAGATAAACACCAATAAATAACGCTCTAATTTACAACTACTCCCCTCTAAACAATGTCTCACTGCTTCCAATGAGTCGCTTATCAGGCAAGCCCTCTTTTTATTTGCCCTTATTCATTATTATAAACTGTAGCACATCATGGTATTATCTACACACTTCAGGGCTGTTTTACTCACCAGTTTATTATGCCTTGTTCTGGCAGTTGCATTGGTTTTGTCTAACACACCGTGGCTTGCCTTGCACCAAACCCTGGCCACGGGCATTACTTATGATTTGGTGTTGATTGCTCCTTTTATTTATTTTTTACTCATTAGGCAAAGCCCAATACCTACTACTACCGTAGTCCCTTTTTTTGGGTTAATGTTGCTATTGGCTACCTATATGTTGCCTGTTCATCAACAACAACACTTGCAAATGATCAAACACTTTGTATTGCCTGTGGTAGAGCTTGTAGTATTGGGGGTTGTGGTATATAAAATAAGAAAAGTAAGCAAGCGTTATAAACAAAACGTAGCAACCTCTTACGATTTTTTCACCGCATTGAAAGAAGCTTTGACAATCTTGTTTCCTCCCAGGGCAAGCGAAATAATCGCAGTAGAGTTTGGGGTGATTTATTATGGTTTTATTGCCTGGAAAAAGCGCCCTCTTAAGTCCAATGAGTTTAGTTATCACCGCAAAAGCGGCACCGTATTGCTGTTGGGGGTCTTTGTGTTTATGCTCATCGTAGAAACATTTATTTTACATATTTTGCTGGAGCAATGGAGCCTGGTGGCTGCCTGGATACTTACCGGGCTTGGTATTTATTCATTGCTACAGTTGATAGGCTTCGCCCGGTCATTGAGCAAACGTCCAACGGTTATTTGCCCAGATGAACTCAGGCTACATTATGGTATCTTATCAGAAACCACCATTGCATTGGCTGAAATAGCAGCCGTACAAACACTGCCTCAGACCCACAAAATAACCTACAACGATGAAGCAAGGAGTTTGTCGCCGTTGGGCGAAATGGAAAAACCCAATGTAATGATTCGGCTACGCACACAAGGTGAACTGGTTACACTATACGGGTTTAGGCGCTCTTATCGCACTTTATATTTGCACTTAGACACTCCCCAAGAGTTTACAAATCAAATAAATCACCGTATTTCATCATTGCCTTCAGACAATATTATTCCACCTTTTCATTTTTTTACATGATAGCCTGATAGCACAACTTTGAAAACGTTCTTCAAACCATTTGCTTTATATCAGGAGGGTACTTGTTTTGATAATAACCGAACTGTGTACCCACCTAACCTATTAAAGCAAACTTAAGCTTTATTTAGACTATTTCCGTTTATTCAACTCCAGGCTTGCCTTCAAAGGGTTGTGTGCTCACTTCCCGATTAGTACTTCAAACTCCTCATGCTTGTTTTTTAATCATCGAGTAACGGTAGGCTTTAGTTTGTGGGCGTTCATACATTGCCTTTGGTGAGCTCAGCATAAAGGCTCACCAATACTCGAATCATTGATTTTATAATAGAACTTACCAATAAGCACGCATTTGACTAAATATCCGTTGCCGCCCTTCCATCAAGCAAGTGGCTTTTTAAGTTTTTGGGCAAAAATCTTACTTACAAGAACATAAACCTGCCTGCAAGACTGCAAAAGTTAAAACTTTGGTTAATTTTGCTCAAAAAAACATTTGCTTAACTCTAGCCGATGGCTTTTTCAGCTGATAAATCACTTGAGTCTGGCTATTTTTTTGTGTGTAGACAGTACCATTCTCACCAAAAGACATCCAGTTTTTACTATGCGCTATGACAAAAATTTCATACAACTAAAATCAGTGAGTCATTCTACCTGTGCTTTGTTAACAACCACTTATACAATACGCAAAATAATGAAGCAACACTTCTTACTATTACTCTTGTTTGTTTCTTGTGGTGATGTACAGGCACAACTTAGGCTTTCGTTGAACCCTGCCCAAAACCAGTACACGTTGAGCCAACACATTGGAATATTTGCTGACAGCACTGGCACCTACTCATTACAAGACCTACTTGCGGGCAAGGCTCACTTTACCATTAATACCAACCCCCAACCCAATTTTGGTTTAACCAATACCACTTACTGGGTCAGGCTCAATTTATACAATCCAGACGACAAGCCTGTTCAGTGGATGATAGAGAATGGTTACCCCATTACCCATTACATCGACTTGTTTGTGGTTGACCAAAACCAACAAGTGATATTCAAGGCAAAAGGTGGTTCGAAATACCCCTTTGAACAACGGCTGGTAAAATACAGAAAAAACGTTTTTCCTACCCTTATACCTGCCCACACCCAATACACCTATTTTTTTCGTTTGCAGTCTCAAACCTCTATGCAAATACTGCTTACTGCCTGGCAACCCGTAGCATTTGCCGAAAATACCAACAATGAACTTTATTTTTGGGGAGGATATGTAGGCATTATACTAGCCGTTATTTTATACAATATGTTTGTGGCAATGAGCCTCAAAAGCATTAGTTATGCTTATTATATTGTATATGTAGGCTGTTTTGGGCTTATTCAATTGTCGTTGCAGGGCTTGGCTTACCAATACCTGTGGCCCAATGCTGTATGGTGGACTAATCACTGTATGCCGTTTCTGATGCTGTTGTCTACCTTTGCCAGCGTAGCTTTCACGCAAGGCTTTTTGCTCACACAAACATCGCAAGCAAAATGGCTACATAAGGTTTTAAATATTGCCAAATACGCCAACCTTAGTTTTGTCGTCATTCTCTTACTGCCCTATCAGATTGCGCTCAAAATAAGTGCATTGATTTCGGTCATCAGTCTGATACTCATGCTTGCCGCTGGGGTAATCAGGTTGCTTGAAAACTACAGGCCTGCCCGGTACTTTTGTATTGCTTGGTTTACCTTTGTGTTGGGTGCCATTATACTCATACTCAAAAACTTTGGGGTATTGCCTACCAATTTCTTTACCAGCCACACCGCCGCCATTGGTTCTGCTTTGGAGGCTATTTTGCTTTCGGTAGCCCTTGCCGACAAACTAAAAGTGCTTACTCAAGAGCGAGACGAGGCGCACCGGGAAACCCTCAAGGTGCAAAAACAAATCAATGAAGACCTGGAGGATAAGGTAAAGCTAAGAACCCGTGAAATTGCCGAGAAAAACGCTGAATTAATCACTCAAAACGAAGAAATTACCGCGCAACGAGATTTGCTGGACGAACAAAAAACAGCCATTGAAGATCAGCACATACAAATTACCTCCAGTATCAATTATGCACAAAAAATACAGCAGGCAATGCTGCCGGATATTCAGGAAATTAAAGAAAATTTTGCCGATTGTTTTGTGTTGTACAAACCCAGAGACACGGTAAGCGGTGATTTTTATTGGTTTACCCGTGTAGAAACTCATCAACGCCAGCCATTACTTATTCTGGCAGCGGCCGATTGTACCGGGCACGGGGTACCGGGTGGGTTTATGAGTATGATAGGCAATGAGTTGTTGACCGAAATTGTGTACCAACGAAAAGAGTACCAACCCGACCTGATACTTCAGGAGCTCGACTTGGGCATTCGCCGGGTACTCAAACAAAAAGAAACAGGTAACCGGGATGGTATGGACCTGACAATTGTAACCGTGGACCCACACACCCAAACAATGCGATTTAGCGGAGCACAAAACCCTTTGGTATATGTGCAAAATAGTGAGATGCGGGTAATCAAGGGGGATAAAATACCTGTAGGGGGTGCCCGGCTCAAAAAAGAACATCGCTACACCTGCCACACTATAGACATAGCCTCCCCCACTACGCTTTATATGTACTCAGACGGTTACCAAGACCAATTTGGTGGAGCAGAAGGCAGGAAATTCATGTCGCGACGTTTCAGAGAATTGTTGTATTCTATTCACCAAAAGCCTATGCTCCAGCAACAACAAATACTGGAGCAACAGCTGGCGGACTGGCAACAACACCAACACAAGCAAGTAGACGATATTTTGATTACAGGGGTAAGGGTATAAGCCATTACTTTACTCAACCTACTCGTTTTACCTCTTTTAGCAAATCATTGTACAACTGCCAAAACTCGTCCTCGCTTTCAGGGTGATAGTCTTGCCATAGTTCTTTGGCTTGGGCGTCAAGTTCGGGCATTATTGCAATTGATTTCTGAGCCATTACTCCATTCTCAACCTCAAGTGTTAGATCAATATTTACACGTTTGACAATCACCCCTAAGTCAAAAACAAGCAGGGTAATTTGATCACTTAGCTCGTTCAAAAGCATTTTTCGCCTTTTGTTCGCATTACTCAAAACCCCTATTTCTATATCATGCAAACAATCTTTTATAGCCTGTCTCAACTGACTGATAGCACGAGGAGACTCGTCTATAAATTGCCTGGTGCCCGCAAGAAAAGAGTTAGAAAAGGCTTTTTGTCTCTTAATATTGAAAAGAGTGGTTTGCAACTTATTTATTTCTTGTTCAATTTTTGAAATTCGCTGGTCAAAGGGCTCATTTGAGATAGGTGTTTTTGGTGTAGATGGGTTGCTTACCACCTTCTTGGCTTGGAAAGAAGAGCTCAATACTTGGGTTTTATTTACGTTTACGTGAGCTAAGGCAAGTAATTTTGCTGTCTGAAACATCTTTACGAATGCATCCTTGTTTTCTTGCTGTCTCCGTAAGCTACGTAGATTCTCCTCCAAAACATGTACCTCTGTATGTTTCATATTTAAGTAAATCCTCAAAAAAGGCAATACCTTTTTATTTATAAGATGTACCCCAACTTGCTTCTGTTTCTGATAAGCAGGTTCATTTTTCTGTATCTCCTCCTCAATTCGCTTCTGCAAACGTGGCAACTGCAATTCAATAGATTGAATTAGGGATTTTACCTTTCGCTCTGAGCCTTTCCACATGCTCATTTTTTCTTGCTGTATCTTCTTCAAACATTCTTCAATTTCTTGAATTGCCTCTCGAAGTTCGTTCACGTCTACAGCATAGTCATCGGACATTGACACAGACCTGAAGATAAAAATGGCAAAAACCACTACCGACCTTAGTATATATCCCAGCAACAGAGGTAAAACAAAACTCCCTATAAATGCTACTTCCTGAAACTCAACTATGGGCATTATAAATGAAAATACAGAACAGCCCACAAACCAATAAATCAAAGCAAAAGACAATAACTTACCAGTTGCTTCTTTGTTAGAAATCTTAGTGTTGACAACAAAACTTAATATTACAATATATTGAATAATGATATAGATATAGATAAGTAGCATAATGATATAAGTTTGATCTCATTAAAATAATTCATTTATTAGTTTGTACACGCAGCGCATCGTTTTTGGCAACCATCAACATCAGGTCGTAATATTGCCAAAATGCTTGATTTTTTTGGGGGTCAAAGTGTTGCCATATTTGCAGCGAAGTATAACATTGCTGGTTTTTGTTCCAGTAAGCTTGTGCCTTAGCTTGTTGGTCTGGGGGCAATTGTCCCAATGCATTAGGGTAAGCCATTTGTGACCTAATAATACCCAACCTGTCGCTGATTTTACCCAGGTATGCAGTCAATTCATCGGTTTTGTCTACCAGTGTAGCCACCTGTTTCATGTATATACTGAGTTGGCGGCGAACTTGTCGGTATGGGGCAGTTTGTGGGTAAGAGATGCTGGTGTCCAGGCACAAAGCAAACCACTGCTTCAATTCCTTTTTCGCAGAGTCTACTTGTAAAAACAGGGTGTTGTGCTGCACCCCTCTTTCTGTAGTAGATAGCTTGGGCAACTTATCGGCTTTTGTTTTTATATGCACCAACCATTTTGAGATTTTATCCAGCTTTTGTTTGTCTAACCCTGACGGCGTTTTCACAACTGCGGCTTGTTGGTTGCTATAGAGTACCCCAGAGTTTACCACTGTTTGAGCAAATGGAGTTTTTGAAAAAAAGAAGGGCTGAGACAAAAATTTACCCACCATGATTATAAAACTAGCCATCATAGGATGACACAAGATAAAATACCAGGAAGTGTGGGTAGTAATGCCCTCAGCGGTTAGAAAAAAGTTAATAAAAGCAGTGCTCACAAAAGACAGCAAGCTTATATAAAGAATGGTTCGGTTATTTTCGTTGTAGGTGTGCCAAAGCCATAAGAGCATATTGATGGCAAACATAATAAGAGGTGTAGCCATAATGTTGTAAAGTTTGATCTGTTGTATTTATACGCAAAAAACACCTCTCAGTTCATTTTTTATGGCATAAAAAAGCCTGTCCTTACTGGTCTAAATCTTCAAGGTACACCCTGTTTAACTACGTTGAGCTCATCACAGCAAGCTGCTGTAGATTCGATTCACAGGCAACTAAAAAACCTATAACACATTCATTTTCAGTATTTTATAAGTTTATTAGTTAGTAGCTTCGACAGGAGCAAGCCCCTAGAAGCCAATACATATCGGTATCTAAGGACTTGCGACTTGTCGCTAAAAGCTTGCCCCTATAGTAGCTCCCGACTACTAATTATCGTCTAAAACGATTATTAATCAATTCCTGAATCGCTATTTGAGTACGCACCTGGTCGTAAGGGGTGAGCCTTTCACCATTGCGGAGTTTTTCTATTACCTCATCGCAGGTGGCGCGCAAATGGGCGAGTTTGGCTTCACGCGCCTGCACAGCCTCGTCGATAGGCAGCAACACTGGCGGCAATTCTACTTTGTTTTTTTTGCCTGTCTTTTTGCGCTTGCCCGGCAACAGGCGTTTTTTGAGTTTGTCTAAGATTTTTTTCATTTATTTGAGTTTTATTGATTAAAGTTTTAGTAGCAAATATGAGAGTTTGTAATTACGAATTTGAGAATTACGAATTACGAATTACGAATTGGGCGAAGCCATTCGTACTTTAGTCCGGAGTTGGTAGTCGGTAGACCATAGTGGCTTCGCGTAAGTTAATTTTGAGTTTTATTGATTAAAGTTTTAGTAGCAAATATGAGAGTTTGTAATTACGAATTTGAGAATTACGAATTACGAATTACGAATTGGGCGAAGCCATTCGTACTTTAGTCCGGAGTTGGTAGTCGGTAGACCATAGTGGCTTCGCGTAAGTTAATTACGAGTTTAATAATTACGAATTACGAATTGGGCGAAGCCATTCGTACTTTAGTCCGGAGTTGGTAGTCGGTAGACCATAGTTTTTAGCCTCGCTTTGCGACCATTCGTAATTCGTAATTGATCCATTCGTAATTGTTTAACTCGTAATTAACCCCACATCAAACTGTTTGTTAAAAAACCAGGAGGCAAAAGCCCCCCGATTTCTTCCCCGATTCGGCGATGCTTATTGCAGATATACGAGGAAAATATTGACACAAAAGTAAAGTCCGCCAATATACCAAACAAGGCATTTTAGCGGACTTACTCGAATGTTTTCTTTTTGTATACTTGGGTTACCCAGCCAAACAGCTGGGGTAAAAAGGCGGGTTAACTATCTGAGGTGCAATGGGTAAGCTGGGGAATTAGGGGGTCTGTCCGGAGGGCTGTTTTACCCAAAATTTTAAAGCAGGTTTTTTTTGGCGTTGTGCCTTAAAATCGGTCACAAACTGAAAAAGCGACTCTATACGAGCTTCGTCGGCGAGTTTTTTTGCGTGGTATTTTACCTTGTCGCGGTTGGTGCCCAAAAGCGCCGCCAGCTCAGCAAAGCTCTTGCCCCTATACATCAAGGTGGCAAGCTGGGTTTCGTTGGTGCTCAACTGACGCCCCAACTTTTGGCGCAAGGTTTTGATCAAGGCTTTTTCGTGTTGCAACTGGCGTTGTTCGGGTAGCAGGCGTTGCTGCCACCCCTTGTATATAAACCAAGCCAACAACAACACCGCCCCCAAACCCAAATACAAGGGCAACCTGGTGCCATACCAACGTTGGGTGCGTGCCTGGGCAAGCTGAGCAGCCAGTGCTTGAGCCCGGCGTTGGTCTTGGGTGGCCAGGTGCTGGCTATAGTTGGCATACCACGCCTGGGCCGCCTCTAGCTTGGCGGCGTACTTGTCGTGTAGGGCAGTGGGCAGGGCAGCAGCTTGCAATATATCGCGGTAGAGCCTGATGTGTTTTTTGTTGAGGGCACGTTTGTCTATCAGGTGGGTTTTGGCTTGCATGGCGGCACTCATGAGCGAGTCGAGCCGTTTAAAATCGGCTTGAGCTCCCTGGGCGTTTTGGCTCGCCCACTGCCACAAAGCACGGGCTTGCGCCACAAACAGGGCGGGCTCGGCTTGGCGGCAACATATTTGTTCGGCGCGCTGCAGCCAGAGCAAGGCCTTATCGGGGCGGCGGTCAAAACTCAAATACTTGGCAAGGGTGGCGTAGTGGTAGGCTTGCTTGTCGGTGGGGGCATTGGTGGGCAGGCGGGTGATGATCTGGTGTTGGTAATAAGCCGCCGAATCGTATGCTCTAAACCTAAAAAACGCCTGGGCAAGGCTTTCGTAAATGCCTGTCACGCGCTCAGGAGCATACTTTTGGCGCAACCCCAAGGCTTGCCGCAAAACAGGCAAAGCACTTTCTTTTTTTTCTTCTAATAATATTCTCCCCTTCAAGTTATAAGCATAGCTCAAATCTTTAAAACTTTGATGACGCTGTAAAAAATCAATATTTTGTTGAGTGATTTTTTTGGCTTTTTTGTAATTGCCAAAATTAAAAAAAGTATTCGCAATATTTTTATTTACGTCAATATAAGCTGCTGAATCTGTGGCATATTTTTGGGCTTGTAAATATCCATGCAAAGCTCTGTGATGAGAACAAGCTTGATTAGCAGCATAAGCCAAAAGGTAAAATGATTTATATATGCTGATTGAATCATAGCCTGTATTAGCAAACTCATAGGCTTCTTGATAATGTTCCTGATAAGTTTCTTGTGTTTGTGCAATTGCTGAGAAAGAAGATAGAAGAATAAAAATACAAAAGAATAATTGCTTCATAGTTTTAGGATTAGATAATTGCAAAGATACATGACTATGAAACAATGGTGAAAAAAACGAAATAGAATTAATCGTTTATAAAAACCTCTATTCCGATTCTGGCGCAAGCGTTCCTTACACCGAAAGCATTTGGTATTTATAAACTTGTGCCCCCTATTAAGGGAGTTTCAAAACTCCGAACTTGTATTCGGAGTGTCTCGTTTCCAGGTTTTTGCAATAAACAAACTTGAATTTACTACGAAGGAGATAAGTCGGGAGACTTGCGCCAGTGGTGTGTAATTACTCTATAAGCTTTAGAATACGATTTTTATTTGCCTTGATCTTAGAAATATACCTGGAATGAACCATTCCATCACCGCCATAATATGGTTTAAAGTAATGAATGCGTCTAATTTTTCTAGGTTTAAAGTCTTTGGCGCTCTGTTTATGTTCTTTTGTAAATGGTCTACAATCAACTCCAAAACCATAAGACAACAATCCTTTGAAAGACGCGGGCTGCTCAAATCCAATCAGGTGTTTTTTATATTGGAAAATAACTGTCCATTTTTTACCTTCTGCAATAACAGGTTTAGTAAAATAGTTATCCTTTATAGTTGGCTCTATCCTTAAAGTCTTCAAAGAATCTTTAAATACAAGGTAGATTTTAAAGTCGCCTTTGAGAGCTACTTCTTTACCATCTTTAACAAAACTTACCGACACTTTATGGCGTTGCCCAAAGGCACTACCCACCAGGCACAAAACCACGCAGATAGTAATGAGTTTTTTTTTCATCTTACTTTATTTTTACAAAATGTTTGACAAACCAGCCCCTAAGAATAGAGGCAAGTTTTTAACTTGCTTATAAACGAAAATTAAAAACTTTCTCCTATTCCAAGGCTTAAGTTAAAAAAACTTAAGCCACTTACTGGTTTAAGTCTTCTGACTTAATACCTAAGATATAGAGGCAAGTTTTTAACTTGCTTGTAAACGAAAGTTAAAAACTTTCTCCTATTCCAAGGCTTAAGTTGAAAAAACTTAAGCCAGTGAGGGACACAGTAATAAACCCCTGTGACACAAATAATATTTGGCGCAAGACTATTTCTCCTCTCTAGTGTAAGTGCCTTTCGTATCTCAAGAACAACAAAAAAGCCCCAGCCAAGGCGTGATTGAGTAAGGCTTACACTTAACTACTCTATCAACCGGAGTATTTTGCGACGGTGTTTTTTGGGGTGTTTTATTTTGCCTACTGCATAAGAACCATATTCAGGGAACTCTACATAGTCGATATATTTTACCCCCTTAAGGCGTTTGCCTTCAGAGTATTTTTTATCAAAAGGACGGTAGTCTACCCCAAAATCTAAACTATCATCTTGTTCTGAATATACTTGCGTTGTAAACCACATCAGATTTTTTTTATATCGAAAAATAAATGTTCCTCTTTGCCCCTTTTTAAACTGAGGGTTTACAAAGCTGTTGTTCTTAATTACGGGCTTTATGATGGTAGTTTTGAGTGAATCTTGTAGCACAATATAAATCTTAAAATTGTCTTGAAGGGCTATTTTTTTACCATCTTTGGTAAAGCTAATCGTTGTTTTGTGTGATTGCCCAAAGGCACTACCCGCCAGGCACAAAACCAAGCAGGTAGTAATGAGTATTTTTTGCATGTGATTTTATTTAATTTTCACAAAATGTTTGACGCTTAAAATTTAGTCTATGAGTTTAAGCAATTCATCCCTAAATTTCTCAGGATCATTGCTTTTCATTCTTATAGGTTTACCAGCTTTGCGAGGTATACTCAGGTAATATATACGCTTGTTTTTTCTTCCTGTAGCCTTAGCAAAGTATTCACTCATTTTTTCTTGCTCTGTAATCACTGTAATAGTTTCATTCTCAATGGCACGTAAGTAAATAATAAAATAAGGTAAATGATTTTTATACTTAAAAACCATGACCCATCTCCTATGCTTGTCTAAGTTAGGCATAAAAAAACTATTATTTTTTATCACAGGTTTTATAATAGTGGTTTGGATAGTGTCTGTCAACTCAAAGCAAACTTTAAAATCATTGTTGAGCTTTACCTCTTTGCCATCTGCTACAAATTTTATAATTGTCTTCTTTTGCTCTTGTTGCCCCAGTGCTATTTGCACTAGAAACAATGCCATTGATATAAGTATGAGTTTTTTCATTGTTGAGTCATTTATTTAATTTTCACAAAATGTTTGAGGGGCATGGTAGCCACTACCCCATTGCCATTGTAAATATACACGGTTTTGTTGCCTGCCCCCAACACATAGCTATTGCCTGTTACATGATAAGGGTTGGCGTCTTTGTCGGGGTTGGCTCGTTCTCTGGCGTTGGGTATATCTCCTTCTCCGTTTTTATTAGAGGGAGCTTGGTCAAACTCATGTTTAAGTCCATTCTCACCCATAATAGTACCTTTGGGGTGCACATGGTAAGTGCCATGAATGGTTTTGAGGTTATCGGTTGAACTCTCCCCGCTAAATACATCTACACTGGCATAGGCAACTTTGCTAGGGTCGGCATATTTGCCGGGCAACGCCTCTACTATATTCTCGTTGCCGTCATTATCAAGCCCAAACATGCCCCCTTCTTCGTGAAAGCCTCCTTTTTTGTCGCCTACGGTGGTATTGGGCTTATTAGAACGTTTGACCGCCTCTAGCATTGCCTGGCGCACCGCAAAGCTGGGCAGCACCACCGCCGAGCGTACCTCGCTTAGCGGCATACAAGCCCCATGCTTGTGGGCATCTTTTATTGCATTGCGTTCTTTTTTGTTGGTTACCAGGTATATGGTGTCGTTGGCTTGGTCGTGGCTGCCCAGGTATTTCCCCTTGCGGCTATAGTAGCCCCCGGTAGAGCCTTGGGCAATGGGTAGAGGGCTTTGACCATAAGCAAGCGCCTTGTTGCGTGCTGCACTCCTATCTACATTGCGGTGCTTGGCAGGTACAGGCACCATTCCACTTTTGTAAGGGCTGTCAGGGTTGGGGAGTTGCCTTACAGGTTGGTTGTTGTGGTTATTTTCGTTTTTGTTGTGGTTTTTATGTGTATGCATACGTTTGCTTGGCTTAGGTAATGCGCCAGTTTTTGGGTGAAAAAAAGATTGTAATATAAGGGCAAAGGTAGAGGGGCATCTCCCGAAAAACAATAGCAAAACGAGCGTGTTCACTTTTTGTATACTTTATTACCCAGCTTGCCGCAGGGGTTTTACTGGGGTAAAATCACGGTTTAACTCTTTGTTTATCAACACTTTATTTGGGTAAAACCCAGGCAATACTTAGGGGGAGATTTTGCCCAACTAAAACCTGACCTGGTAAGCGTGTTTACATTGGTGATAGGGGTAAATTGGTAGCTTGCCATTGAACGAAAATTAGTCAGGAGTCAATCGTTGGGAGTCAGGAGACTATTGGCTACCACTCCCAGCTTGCGATTGTACGAAAGTTGAAAAAAATTAAGCCAGTGAGTATGCTGATATAAAAAAAGCCTACCCTCTCAAGTAAGCCTTTTCGTTGTTCAATAAACTAGAGTCAAAATATTTAAAAACTTATGGGTACACGTACCCTGGTTTTGTCCCAGCCCAATACCATAGTCAGGTTTTTATTGTTGCCACCAAAACGAATAGAAAAATTTTCGAGGCTTTTCTTTGCCTCATTTTTAGCTGGTACTTCTATACGCGCCACATCGTTGGCTTCTTTGTAGCCAGATGTCCCCCACTGATCATAATCTTTGTTCAAAATAATGGTCCATTTGTCTTTGCCCGGCACAGTAAACAAAGCATAAGTACCTGCTTTTACCGCTTTGCCACCAAATTTTACATCTTGGGCAAATCTAATTTCGGTGGCTTCGTTGGCACCAGTGCGCCACAGCTTATCATACTTGATAATACCGCCAAAAATCTCACGTCCTTTTTTGTAAGGTCGGCTATAAATCACTTTTATTTTTTTGGCACCCCGGCGAGGGTAATAAGCCATGTCTAAGGGGCTTTTGTCTAAGCCACGCATTTTTTTCTGGGCACTTGCTACATCGGCTGCAAAAACTACAGCTACCAGGGTAAGTATTGATAGAATGTATTTTAATTTCATGAGTTTGTAAGGATTATGTTTACAATGAACTTGTTTAAGGTTTTGGCATTGAGAGCAAAATGAGTGATTTTTCACATAGATGAGGCGTGGAAGGCGGAGTTTAGCCTAGCTAAGGAACATGATCGCAATAACTGTCCGGTTTAGAACATATCCTCTTTACTGACTTTCGTTACTTTTTTCGCCGTAGCTATGGCTACGACTGCAAAAAGTGCCTCAGCCAGCCTCGAGTATACGCCCTCAATCTCGACACTTATTTTGAACATGTTCCTAAATGAGCATTTTCACAACGAAGTATATGGGTAAAAGAACCATTTTGAATTATTTGAAAAAACCTTAAACAAGTTCTATAATTAATATCCAAAAGTAAGGGCTAAGTTCAAAAAGATGCAGTGCCTCATCAAGTTTAACAGATTTTTTACTTTATATCAATGCTCCCTTACCTAAAATCAAACCCTCCTCTTGATTATTCAATCAAAAAAAGTGTATATTTGCAGCCCTTACAACACCATTTATATTTTTACAACCTATATAAAATAAGGAGCTGAGATGCTGTACTTACTTTTCTTTAAACATAATTGAGGCTTATAGCCACCTTCTTATAAGTCTATACTCACCTTTTGCGCGCACAAATAGCCCAAAATGGTATAAATGGTTGCGTCCTTATAATTTTACTCCACTTTGGTATATGTAATGGACAAAAAATAACCTTTCGATTTAGGAAATAACCTCTACCCTTGATGCTTCGTTATTTTTATTGCCCGTAGCACTGCTACGAGCGCAAAAAATGCCTCGCCTCAGTAGCAAATCTCTATCTCCAAATGGATACTTTATTTTTCAACCATTACATAATTGATTTTTTGCATTGACAAACACATTGTTTCAATTGTGCAATACGGGTAACTTTGTCTATCCACCTGATGCACTTCAGGGCTTCGGTTTTTACAAAACCTCAACAAGTAAACAACAGAACCTTTTAGCAAAAGCTAAACAGGGATTGAAAAAATATTTAATTTCTTAGAAGAATGGTTTATCCTAACAATTTAGAAGAAAAATTAGGATTTGATAAAATCAGAGAACTTTTAAAAGCAGCTTGTGTCAGTACATTGGGGCAGAGCTATGTCGAAAAAATCAAGTTCTCCACTAAATTTGATTTGGTAGAAAAGTTGGTCAAACAAACGGCTGAATTTAAAGACATCTTGGTACAGGAAGAGGGTTTCCCTCGCCAAAACTATATAGATACACACGACTACCTTTCGAAAGCGGCCCTAGAGGGGGCTTTTTTGTCAGAAAGAGAGTTTTTCGAACTCAAAATATCGTTGGTGACCATCCGTGAATGCCTTCAGTTTTTTGCCAACAAAGAAGAACAAGCCTATCCTTATTTGATAGAGCTGAGCCACTCGGTAGAGCTAGACCGAAACCTGATCAAACGCATTGACGAGGTCGTTGACGACCGGGGCAAGGTACGCGATACGGCTTCGCCTGAACTCAACAACATTCGTCGCCGCATTATAGTAGAGCAAAGTAATTTGCGCCGTCGTTTGGACGAGATTTTGAGTTCGGCAAAAAAAGACGGACTGGTAAAAGAAGATGCTTCGCTCACATTACGTGAGGGCAGAATGGTGATTCCGGTAAAGGCAGAAAACAAACGGAGAATCAAGGGTTTTGTGCACGACCAATCGTCTACCGGACAAACTGTATACCTGGAGCCTGCCGAGATATTTGACACCAACAACGAAATACGCGAACTTGAATACCGCGAACGCGATGAGGTAGTCCGTATTTTGATGGAGCTCACCAACGAGGTACGCCCTCATATTGGGGTGTTGCGCCGGGCATACAACTACCTGGGTATGATTGATTTTATCAGGGCTAAAGCACGCTTTGCGCTTGATACCCAATCGGTACTGCCTACTATGCTACAGCAACCCATTGTAGACTGGACTGATGCTCGTCACCCTTTGTTGTACTTGAGCTTTAAGCAACAGGCCAAGCAGGTAGTACCGTTGACTTTGTTGCTCAATCAGGAGCAAAAAGTACTGGTAGTGTCGGGGCCTAACGCCGGGGGTAAATCTGTTTCGCTCAAAACTGTAGGTTTATTACAATACATGTTTCAGTCGGGTTTGCTCGTGCCTATGTACGAAAACTCCCGCATTGGTTTCTTTCGCGATATTTTTATTGATATTGGCGACGAACAATCACTGGAAAACGACCTGAGTACCTATAGCTCTCACCTGACCAACATGAAGCACTTTTTGCGGCACGCCGATGAGCGCTCACTGTTTCTGATTGATGAGTTTGGTACAGGCACAGAACCTTCGCTGGGAGCGGCTATTGCCGAAGCGATTCTCGAAAAGCTCGACCAGTCTCAGGCAAGTGGTGTAATCACTACTCACTATACCAACCTGAAGTTTTATGCCGAAAATGCCCCTCGTATCATCAATGGAGCCATGCGTTTTGATGTTGAAAACCTAGAGCCTCTGTATATGTTGGAAATGGGCAAACCAGGTAGTTCATTTGCTTTTGAAATTGCCCGAAAGATAGGGTTGCCCCGTGAGGTGATTCAGCGGGCTCAGAAAAAAGCCGGACGCAAACAGGTCGATTTTGATAAGGTATTGCGTGACCTGGAGATTGAGAAAAAGGATTTTGAAACCAAAAACCAACAATTGACCCAACGCAACGAACTGCTCGAAAAAACTACTGCGCACTACCAATCTTTGAAAGAGCACCTGGACAATGAACGTAAAAAGATCATGAACCAGGCTAAAGAAGAAGCCAAGCGTTTGGTACAACAAGCCAACCAGCGGATAGAGGAAACCATTCGCCAAATAAGAGAAAACAAGGCGGAGAAACAGGCCACTAAAGAGCTTCGCAAAGACCTGGACAGCTACAAGGAGGAGTTTAAACCCGAAGCAGTGGCAGAGCCAGTACCCGAAGACGAAGTGGTAAAAGTGGTAGGTGGTAAGATTGATGTAGGTAGCCTGGTACGTATCAAAGGGCAAAACACTATAGGCGAGGTAGTCGAAGTCAAGGGCAAAGATGTGCACATGAGGATTGGTGACCTTAAGTCGAAAGTAAAACTCAATCGCCTGGAGAAAATTACCCGCAAGGAGTTTAGAAAACAAACCCAAGAGACGGGACCTTCTAAAATCAAAGGTTTGGACCTGACCGAAAAAATGGCACATTTCAACAGCCGTTTAGACCTAAGAGGCAAGCGAGGTGATGAAGCGCTCAAAATAGTAGAGGTTTTTATTGACGACGCTATATTGGTGGGTACCCACGAAGTACAAATTGTACACGGCAAAGGCGATGGCATTTTACGCAACCTGATTCGTCAACGCCTGAAGGATTTCAAAGAAATTGAAAGCATAAGCGATGGGCATGCCGATCGGGGCGGAGACGGTATAAGTGTGGTAAGGTTGAAATAATCAATAGTAACAAGTAAGTTTTTACTAACCAATGCCTTGATTGAAATTACTATTACAAACAAAAAAAGCTGCCCATGGGCAGCTTTTTTTGTTTTATATCTATTTTGAACAAATGCCAGATTTATTGCTGGGCAACCATTCTTAGCTCAGTATCCACATCCAATTCAGCAATCACAATGTTTACTTTGGTAGAGCTGGTACCTTTAAGGTTTAAGTTAGTCGCACTCAAAGTAGAAATGGCCAACTCAACCGTACGCGACTCGGTAGTACCAATTTTAGGGTATATCAGCGTAAGCATGGTAGGGTTGGTAGCATCGTTGATAGACCAGGTAACTGGGGCAGGTACACCCGTAATGGTTACAGTATTTAAACCCAAAGCGTTGGTTCCAAACTTCATGGTTTGTTGGGTAACATCTACACTATTTTTGATACCATTGGAATAAACCCCTTCACCTTTCCAGGTAACAGCAGTTAGAAAGTTGTTGGTAGCAGGAGGAGCCGCAGTTCCAGTTTTGTTAAAACGTAGCTCGGCACCAGCTGGCAATGGAATTCCAAATACGTTCACACTTTTACCACTTTCGCCAAAAATCACTAAATCAGTATCAGTCAAGGTAATCTTCAAATCAGTAGTAGGAGCAGTTAATAACTCTGTTACGATTTTTTCAATAGAGGTGCCCGCTTCCAAAATTTTAGTTGCACTAGGAATTTTCATTGATAATAGTGTTCCATCTGCGTTTACCTTCCATTGGGTAGTAAGAGGAGTAGACGTTTTCTCATTGATAATAATGGTATTGTCCACATTGGTTACCGATCCGTTGCCATCTTTGAACTCAAGAGTAAGCCCTAAGTTTTGTAAAGGGGTAGAGGCACCTGTGGCATAAATACCAGTAGACTTCCAGGGGCTTGCCACTAGTTTAGCTTCTTGTACTTGCTCTGGTGTTGGGTTATTTTCATCCTTTTTTTTACACGATACCATCGCGAAAATTGCCAAAAGTAATAGTAGACTATATTTCTTCATAGTTTTTGTAAAATTGTGAGAATTTAATAGTTAGTTGTTATACGGGATTTCATACTTGAAGTTATTGTATTTTACCCTCTAACAACAATTAATATTATTTGGTTTTGATAACTAAAATATTCTGCCGATTTTAAGTAATTTTTACCAGACACCAACTAGTTTGGTGTAGACAAAAACACTTGCACAACAGCAACTAATATACGCAGAACGATCTTAATTTGTCTCGTTGAGCACGAATAAAAAGTAATCAAAGAAGATTATTATTTAAAAGAAGTGATGTCGATAACCTCATCGCAAAACTCATATTCATACGCTTGGTTAGAGCATAAGATTAACAAGCGATCTTGGGTGTTTTTTTCTATTTCCTGGTGATACCAGTCAATGCCCTGGTTATCGAGGTTTGAGGTGGGTTCGTCAAGCAAAATAATCTCAGTACCTGCATAAAACGCCAAGCCCAACTTGAGGCGTTGCTTCATGCCTGAAGAAAAATGCTTAATCATTTTGTGTTTTGCTCTTCCCAGTTTCATAATGTCCATAAACTCCTCCAACGATAGCTCATTCTTCAGAGGCTTAAACTTACAATGAAATTTGACCAACTCTAATAAGGTAAACTCTTCGATGAGTTCAAGGTAAGGGGCAGCTATGGATAAGTGACGATAGATATACTCTACCGCAATGGTTTGTTGCTGTTGCTTAAAGAGCACTTCGCCATTGGTGGGGGCGGCTACTCCCGCCAAAATCTGCAACAAAGTAGATTTGCCACTGCCGTTGGGTCCAACTACAGTGTAAGAGTGGGGGGACTGAAAACGCAAGTTTAAGTTTCTAAAAATCCAATCTCTTTGAAATTTCTTGCTAAGATTCTCTGCTATAATTTCCATTCACTCCCCCACAATGTTTATTGAATTCCTTTCATGATGCCACGATCAGAACTCTGAATAAACTTAATTATTTCTTCGCGATCAGGCGATTCAGGGATTTGTTCTTTTACCAGGTTCAACGCTTTAGTAGTGTTGAGCCCACTTTGAAAAATAATACGGTAAGTATCTTGAATGGCATTGATCCGAGCCTTGGTAAAACCTCTTCTTTCGAGCCCAATAGAATTGACCCCAACATAGCTCAAGGGCTCGCGGGCGGCAGTTACAAAAGGAGGCACATCTTTGCGTACAAGAGACCCACCTGATACCATTACGTGGGAACCAATTTTTGAAAACTGGTGCACTGCACTGTTACCTGATACAATGGCATGGTACCCTATTTCTACGTGTCCGGCCACCTGTACCGAGTTAGAAAGGATGCAATTGTCGCCAATGAGACAATCATGCGCCACATGCACATAAGCCATAATTAAGCAATTGTTGCCTATTTGGGTTTTGTCAGCGTATTTAGTCCCACGGTTAATCGTTGCACATTCTCTGATAATAGTATTATCACCTATGACTGCCAGAGAGTCTTCACCTTCAAACTTTAGGTCTTGAGGAATATTACTGATAACTGCGCCAGGGTGAACTTTACAGTTTTTTCCTATACGTGCTCCTGACATGATTACAGTATTTGCACCAATCCAGGTTCCGTCTCCTATTTCTACATTGTCGTAGATGGCAACGAAAGGTTCTATAACTACATTTTCCCCAATTTTAGCATTTGGGTGAATATAAGATAGTGAATTATTTTTCATTTTTCTTTACAATACTTGCCGATAGTTGAGCTTCACAAACTAATTCACCTGCTACAAAGGCTTGTCCATGCATTGTAGCGATTCCACGTCTGATAGGGTATTTTAATTCGCATTTGAAAATAATAGTATCCCCAGGAACCACCATTTTCTTGAAACGACATTTATCTATAGAGATGATATAAGCACGGTAGTCATCGGGGTTGGGCAAAGTACGCAACACCAAAATACCGCCAGTTTGTGCCATAGCTTCTATTTGTAATACGCCTGGCATGACTGGTTCGCCAGGAAAGTGTCCTGTGAAGAAGGGTTCGTTGACTGTCACATTTTTGATACCAGCCACAGTTTTATCATCAAGGTGATAAATTTTGTCTATAAGGGCAAAAGGGTAGCGATGAGGTAAGATATTAAGAATTCCTTGTATGTCCATCAAAGCAGGGAGCTTGGGGTCATATTCAGGAATGCTGTTTTTAGCCTCTTTCATATGTTTTTTAAGCTTTTTGGCAAAAGCTACATTAGCCGCATGACCAGGGCGGGCTGCCAGTATTTGTCCTTTGATAGGACGACCAGCCAAGGCAAGGTCACCAACTAAATCAAGTAGTTTATGACGGGCAGGTTCATTTTTAAAACGTAGCTCTACGTTGTTCAATATCCCCTCTTTTCGTACCTCTACCTTGGGCTGGTTAAATATTTCTTTCAAGTGGTCTAACTCCGAGCTATCAATCATCCTGTCTACAATCACAATGGCATTTTTGACATTACCACCTTGTATCAGGTTTTGCTTATAGAGCATTTCCAGCTCATGCAAAAAGCAAAAAGTACGGCAAGCAGCTATTTCACTGGGAAAATCCTTGATATTATTCAAAGTAGCATGTTGGCTCCCCAATACTGGCGAGTTATAGTCTACCATTACCGTCAAACGATAATCGTTTAGTGGAAAAGCCCCAATTTCTATATTATTGGCAGTGTCCCGGTAATAAATATTTTCATTTATTTCAAAATAATTACGTAGCGCGTTTTGCTCCTCTACGCCCGCTTCTTGCAACGCTTCCACAAACTGAATAGAACTCCCATCCATAATAGGAGGTTCAGGTCCATCAAGCTGTATCAATACGTTGTCTATTTCTAAACCTACCAAAGCTGCCAAGGTATGCTCTACCGTATTTACCCTTGCCCCACTTTGCTCAATTGTAGTTCCTCTTGACAAATCCACTACATTGTCCACGTCTGCATCCACAATAGGAGAACCCTCCAGGTCGGTGCGTTGGAACTTGATCCCATGGTTAGGTTTAGCAGGCAAAAACGTCATATTTGCTGGTACACCGGTATGCAGCCCAACTCCTGAGACGGTTACTGTTTTTTTTATGGTTTGTTGCTTAATATTCATAATTAAGAGGAAAGCATATTTAGAATTTTTTCTTCTAGTTCTTTTACTATTTTCTTGAGGTTGTCAAGTTCTGAGTTTGCTTCTGGGCTGATCCCATTTTTCTCAAGCTGATCAACTCTTTTTTGCAAATCGGGGAGTTTGCGGAACACCACAGATGACTTCATAAATCCGTTGTAGTCAAAGGCTGGATAGCCTTGAATCTTGGTTCCTTTTTTCTTAATACTGCTATTAATGCCCGACTGTGCCCCTACTTGGGTATTGTCAGGAATGATGATATGCCCGGCAAGTCCTACCTGACCACCAATGGCACAATTTTTACCAATTTTAGAAGAGCCCGATATGCCTGCCTGAGCAGCAACTACCGTATTTTCTCCTATCTCTACATTATGCCCTATCTGAATCAGGTTATCAAGTTTGGCGCCTTGCCTTATCACAGTACTGCCCGATCTTAGTGTGGCACGGTCAATCGTAGTGTTAGAGCCTACACTTACGTAGTCTTCTACAACGACATTGCCCAGTTGAGGAATGGTTTTGTAAGAGCCGTCTTGTTGAGGAGCAAAGCCAAAACCATCGCTGCCTATCACAGCTCCCGCGTGAATGGTACAAGCCTTGCCTATGACAGCGTTGTCATATACTTTGGCCCCTGCATACAATATGGTTTCGTCACCTATTTGTACATTGTCACCTATGTAGCTATGTGGATATATTTTTACATTTTTGCCAATCTTGCAGTTTTTACCAATATAGGCAAAGGCTCCAATATAGATGTTTTCACAATCGCTTACCCCTTCTGTCCCAATAAAACAAGGTGACTCTACCCCTCTTTTGTTGAGTTTCACCATTTTATCGTATTGTTCGAGCAAAGCAGTAAAAGCGGAGTAGGGATCTTTTACTTTGATGAGTGTGGTATCGATTTCTTTTTTAGGGGAGAAATCTTCATTTACAATCACTGCATCTGCAGATGTGGTGTAAATAAAGTTTTCGTATTTTTCGTTGGCCAAAAACGAAATAAATCCTGAGCCAGGGGGTTGTTTATCAATTTCTATCACATCATGAATTTCAAGGGATTCATTTCCTTGAACTTCACCACCAACAACAATAGCGATTTGTTTTATTGTGAACTTCATCAAAAGCCAAATATAAATTTATCTAAATGAATTCTACATTTTAAAATGTATTTCTAATGTTTTAGCATCTCGCCCAACAAACATAATATTTTTTTACAATCTTACGCAAAGCTTTAATATTTGGCAAATCAGAGGCTTGAGCTATGTCAGCCACTTTACCCTGTTTGGTAATAATGTTTATATTATCACCTTTACTTAGATAAGCTTCATTTGCAGTAGAACCTTTTACTACAAAGTATTTTGCTTGTTTATTGGAAATTTGATAATGTTTTGCGATTGCCTCCCGCTTCTTGTCAATAGCTGCGGAATCATATTTTTCGGACGACAAAGTTACTTGAAATAATTTTCTGTCCAATAACATTCTACTAATTGTTGATAATACCTTATCCTTGCAAGTAGACCATTGTTTGACAGATGACCAAATATCAATATCATCAAGGTTGGCAAAAGCCTGCAAAAGCGCTGGCTGTTTTCTAAACTCGTTGATCCCAACAGAATTTTGCAAAAGTAGTAATAAATTAGGGGAGGCAATTACTTTTTTATCTTTTTGTATCAAGTGCTTGATTCGGTTCACCAACTGTACCAACATTTGTTCTGCACTGATATTGGTCTTATGCAAATACACCTGCCAATACATCAAACGGCGTGCTGTCAAGAAGTTCTCAATGCTATAAATGCCTTTTTCTTCTACCACCAACTCATCTTCATGCACATTGAGCATTTTAATGATCCGGTCTGCCCCAATGGTTCCCTCCGATACTCCCGTAAAAAAACAATCTCTCTGAAGATAATCCAGCCGATCAACATCTAACTGACTGGAAACCAATTGATGAAAGAACTTTCGAGGATAAGTATCTTTAAAAATACTCACTGCCATTTCTAAGGCTCCGCCAAACTCTTTATTTAATTGCTCCATAAAAAGCAACGAAATCTGCTCATGAGAAGTACTGGTTAGTATATGTTCTAAACCGTGCGACATAGGACCATGCCCAATGTCATGCAAAAGAATAGCAATTTGGGAAGCTTCAAGCTCCTGATTAGATATTTCGTGCCCTTTGTTACGCAAGTTATCAAGTGCTAAACCCATCAAATGCATGGCACCCAACGCATGGTGAAACCGGGTGTGTAAGGCTCCTGGATAGACATAGCCTGACAAACCCAGCTGTTGAATTCGTCGTAATCGCTGGAAAAAAGGGTGCTCAATCAAGTCAAAAACAAGGTCAGAAGGTATCTTAACAAAACCATATACCGGGTCGTTGATTATCTTTTTTTTGTTCAAAAGCATGCAGGAGATTAAAAGTGTGAATAAAATGAAATTGGGAAGGTTTTGAAAAGAAAATCTTAACAATTTCGTCGGTTGAAATGTATGAAAGGTAGCTTGGTAGTTAGAAGCACCAACAGGGGCAAGCTTTAAGCAACAAGTCGCAAGTCCTTAGATACCGATGAATATCGGTGCTATTCCCTGTTTAACTCCGTTGAGCTCATCACAGCAAGCTGCTGTAGATTCGGTTCATAGGGAGCCATCAAGTTTTTAAAGTGCTTATTTTCAGTTGTTTACAAATTTGACAGTTAGAAGTACCACGTAGTACCGATCCTGATAGGTATTGGAATGGTAAGCAAACGCTGATCAATTTGAAATTCAAGTACAATATAAAACAACCTACAAATCATCTAGTACTCTAGATAAAGCGTTATTCTGTCCCTACTTAAAAGCTAGAATAGTACACTTGTTACCTCTAACATTAACCAACAACCTAAACCTCTACAAATGTAGAACTATTTCTAATAATTTATAACAAGGCACGTGTTCTTCTTGTCATTCTTAAACAATATATGCTTGTTGCAACATACCAGATAATAAAACTTAAGTAATCTCGAAAGACAAAAAATTTAACTAATAAAGTATATGCAAAGATATTCTATTTTATGGGCCGATGATGAAATCGATATGCTCAAGCCTCACATCATGTTTTTAGATAAAAAAGGCTATGATATTACTCCTGTAAACAGTGGTGCTGATGCCCTAGACAAGTTTCAAGAAGAAAATTTTGATGTCATTTTTCTTGATGAAAATATGCCAGGCATTTCCGGGCTGGAGGTACTTGCCCAAATCAAATCAGAGAAACCCAATGTACCAGTAGTCATGATTACCAAGAGCGAAGAAGAACACATTATGGAGGAAGCTATTGGGTCTAAAATAGATGACTACTTGATTAAACCACTCAACCCTAATCAAATATTGTTATCCGTCAAAAAGATTTTGGAAAACAAGCGTTTGATCACTGAGAAGACTAATATGAGCTATCAGCAAGACTTCCGCAATATTAGTATGGCCTATACCGATGATATTGACCATGAAGAATGGGTAGATATTTATAAAAAGCTGGTATACTGGGAGTTGGAGATAGAGAACACCGAGCACAAAAGTATGGCTGAGGTGCTGGAAATGCAAAAAAGCGAAGCCAATACCAACTTTGTGAGGTTTATCATGGAAAACTATGAGGACTGGTTGAACGACAAAAATATTGAACGCCCTATGTTGTCGCACGAACTCATGAAAGAAAAGGTTTTTCCCTTATTGAACGATGAAGAACCAGTCTTCTTTATTGTAATTGATAATTTGCGTTACGATCAGTGGAAAATTATAGAGTCGGAAATCAATGAATATTATAAGGTAGCTGAAGAGTCTGCCTATTACTCTATTTTGCCTACTACTACGGCTTACGCCAGAAACGCTATTTTTTCGGGCTTGCTGCCCAACGAAATGGCAAAATTTCATAAAGACTTATGGGTAGAAGAAAACGAAGAAGGAGGTAAAAATTTACACGAGGCCGACTTTCTTGAGCGTCAACTTCAACGCTACAGGCTGGATATAAAATATTCTTATAACAAGATTATTACCCAAAGCCAAGGCCGAAGTCTGGTAGACACTGTGCATAACTTAATGGGCAACCAGTTAAACGCCGTCGTATTTAACTTTGTAGATATGCTTTCTCATTCGCGCACTGATATGAACATGATGCGTGAGCTTATGCCCGATGAAGCCGCCTACCGCTCACTCACCAAGTCGTGGTTTTTATACTCTCCTTTGTTCGATTTACTCAAAAAACTTTCTGAAGAAAAGGTCAAAGTAGTGCTTACTACCGACCATGGTACCATAAGGGTACGTAAGCCTTTCAAAATAGTAGGAGACCGTAATGTAAATACTAACTTGCGTTATAAACAAGGTAAAAACCTCAGCTTTGACGATGACGATGTTTTGGTGGCACGTAAACCAGAAAAGTTTTTCTTACCCAAACTCAATGTATCTACTACTTATGTGTTTGCCCTGGAAGATTACTTTTTTGCCTACCCCAACAACTTTAACTATTATGTAAGTTACTACAAAGATACTTTTCAGCACGGAGGGGTGTCGCTCGAAGAAGTGATTATTCCTTATGTATTGTTAGACCCTAAGGGTTGAATGGTGTAAAGTACCTAATAAAAGATGAGAAATCTCCACACACTATCAAGCTTACGTAGTTCGAGGCATTGATCGGGCTGTGAAGCCACAGCCCAGGGCGGAGGGTTGAATGGTGTAAAGAACCTATTTCATGGCAAAAGCATTCATGCTATTATAAAAAATAGTATGAATGCTTGTTTATTGTGTAAGTAAAACGGAGTTTGTTGTTACTATTTCAGAAGTGCATCAGTGCTTATTTACTACTGTCAGCAACCCCAGCTAAGTTTTCTTGTTTAGGCTTTGCTTTCTTTCTGGGACAATTTTTTACACACTTACCCAGTTTGTTGATATAAAACCAAGCAGTGCCAATTTTTGCTTGTGCCAGGCCGTGGTCATTAAAATCAAAAACCTTATCGTACTTGATAGGGATAATTATCTTTCCCGAAGTGTCAATAAACCCATACCTACCTTCTAGTTGTACTCTTGTCAGGTTATTTCTAAAGTCCCACGCATCTTCATATTTAATCGGAATAACTACTTTACCGTGTTTGTCAATAAACCCAAACAGATGCCCTTTTCTTACTTTGGCCAATCCATCGCGGTAAGGGCTTACCCAGTCATACTTACTTTTAATATTCTGCAAACCAGTTTCAGTAGTTTGGCTGGAGCCACGATCAAACAAAAAAAGATTGGGCTTATTATACAAAAAGAGAAGAATCATAGAAAGGATACCTATAATGCCCAAAAAACGTAAGTTACTGATGCTATTGGGGGCAGTGCGTTCGGTAATGCTGACTGCCATGAGTCGGTTATTTTTTTCGCTCAGAATGAGGGCAAGTTGCTCTTCATTATTGGCAACTTCGCGCTTGATTTGGCGAATGTGTTGTCGGTATTGTTTAAGTTCTTGTGGAGTATGTGCTAAGATTAACTTGAGTTGCCAACGGTATAATAAGTCATAATTTTCCCTCAAATGTTTTTTTAGCTGCTTTATCTCCTGGTCGTAATTGGTCGTCATGTTGTTTTTATTTATTGAAGCAAGCGTCAAATATTATTCGTAAAATCAAGTTCTGTACCACTATAGCATAGTGTACAATTTAGTTGAGTTTTATTTTCACCCGTTTGTTTGCCCGATTAAAATAAAAGAATGGTGGTGGTAAGTAATTATAAAAACTATTAAGTGATGCCTGAGGTGTAAAAGAGAGGGTAGTAAAAAGAAAAAGGAACTGTAACGAGCTCCTTTTTCACCAAATCTAAAAACTACTTTAAAAAAAACTACACATTATATATTTACCATAATAATTGTAGCAAATATATTGAAGTTTGAAACTTCATTTTTTTTAAAACTAAAACTTACCTATATATACCTTTTTATCATTTAAAATGTTCTACAAATTTCTTAAAAAAAACTAAAAGCCCAATATCTGTAAGATAAAACAAAAAAACATCGGTAGTTTTTTTATGTAACCCTTTTTTATAGGACGCATAAAAAGAAAAAAGCCCCCAATCTGAGCGCTTTTTTCGATCACCTATTTTTCATAAACATTACAAATGATAATGGTTGAAAGTCAAATCTTTTTATTAAACAACTAAAACCTTGTATCAATAACTGACTTAGTTATGGCTACAGGGTTTGTTGATAACAACTTGCTTTTCAAAAATATCATATATGTACTTATACCCTTATTGGTATTGAGCAACGGACAAAAAAAACAAAAAAATAATTATAACATTCTATAAAGAAGCTAACACACTTAAAATCAATCCATTATCCGCTACAATAATTCAGTGTGTTTTTAATATAATTGCCCTGGCGAGCATCAATAGAAAAGTTAAACGCATAAAAAAACCAATCGAACTCCCATATCGATTGGCTGTTTATTATTCAACAACTAAGTCTGGTATAATTACAGTTGCACATTTATAAAAATGTCGGTTGTTCCGTTAGCAGAGAATAAAATGAAAGAAAATATCTTTCGTATAAAAAATGTTTAAATAATAGCAAATAGAATATTTTTTTTGCTGATTGGAAGCAATAGTAGTGATCGTTTTTACCACTTTGCTGCGTTTACAAAAGTAAGCATACTTACTTGCTCAAAAAAAGTAAATTAATAAGGGTTGTTACCCATGTAGGATTCCTTGTAATTTTGTAGTTGATGTTATAGATTAATCAAGTACTTTTATTGCTAAATAATTGACCTGTAATGGCTTGTAAGTAAAAGTTTGTACCAGTTAAATGTACACAGTGATGATAGTTTTAGGTAGGAAGCAGAACGATTCACTGATATATTATTTGTTTTCACGTAACAAATATACACTCAGCAAGTAATTACAAACAATAATGTATTCGCATTATTTTGAGCAAATCACAAAGCTTAATATTTTGTATTACAAAACACCCCTCTTACAGTTTTTCTGCTGATTTAAAGTTAATATACAGATGCAAAATGCCATCAAAGATTTTATAAAATGGTTTATACCTCCAAATATTTCTCCCCAGAGTGAAGATTACCGAAAGGCAGGCCTGGTAATTTACTCTATCTGGATTACCCTGTTCTTTTCAATGATCTACCTTTTTGTGGCCATGTCTATATGCTTGCGCGACCTGGTAGATACGCTGATTATTACGTCCATATTTTTTGTAACTATACTATTTCTTTTTAGGTCTACTGGCAGGCTTATCCTTACTGGTAACCTATTTGCCGCCAACCTATTTATCATCAGTGTGATCAGTATTATTGATACGGGTGGCATTGACTCCCCCTCTATTGCCTGGCTTATACTGCCTACAGTAGCAGCTTTGATGTATGCCAATAAAAACTCTGCCTTTGCCTGGGCAGTTGTAGCGCTGGCATTTATTATAGAGTTCTTTTTGGTGGGTTTGTATGGCATTACCTTTACCGCAAAATACCACGCAGAGGCACGCAATGTATACGGTTTTTTTGCTTTCACTGGCTTATTTAGCTACTTGTTGGTCATATTTGTAATATATGAACAAGCCAAAGAACGCTTTGCTCTTCAACTGAAGGCCGCTAATATAAAAATCTCAGAAAAAAACGAAGAAATTCAAACCCAGTCCAATTATTTGTCGGAAGCCCTGCAAGAAATTACCCATAGTATAGAATACGCCAAACGAATTCAACGGGCGGTATTGGGAGACTCCAAAGATTTGATTGAAAAGTTTCGCCAGGGTTTTGTACTATTTGAACCCCGTGATATAGTTTCAGGTGATTTTTTCTGGCACTCTAGCCTGACCAGTTTACGGGGCGACTCGATGAAAGTACTCATTGGGGCAGATTGCACCGGACATGGTATTCCTGGAGCTTTTATGACTATTATGGGCAATGCTTTGCTGGATGAGATAGTCAATGAGCGAAAAATTACTGCACCCAATCAGATTTTGCAAGAACTAGATCAAAAGGTGGTGGCTACCTTGCAAAAAAAAGACAAAGGTGAAGGCATCAATGATGGCATGGACATGGCAGTATTGGTAGTAAACGAAACCCAACAACAAGCCTACTTTGCTGGTGCCAAATCACCCATGTGGTACATTAGCCAAGGAGAAATACATCAAGTCAAAGGAAGTAAATATCCCATAGGCAGCAATCAATACAATACTGTCAAAGTATATGAGAGCCACACAATCACATTACACCCCGACACCATATTTTATTTGTTTTCTGATGGTTTTCAAGATCAGTTTGGGGGTAGTGATAACAAAAAATATTTACGAAGTCGTTTCCGAAGGTTCCTACTTTCCATCAGTCACTTTCCATTTAGTAAACAAAAAAACCTGCTGCAACAAGAGTTTACCAGTTGGAAGGGAAGCAATGAACAAACCGACGATGTATTGGTAATAGGCGTACAAGTTTAATTTTTTTTAAACAATCATTCTTTTTTTTCGTAACTTTGTGTAAAAAGGTATTTGGTTATACCAGCTACCTTTTAAATTTAATAACTCATATAACTTTAGCTCAAAATATTATGGATTTGATTAGTGCTATTTTCCGCCCCGAAGTAATGGTTTTTCTTGTTCCTATCACTGCCATTGCCGGGCATTATTTTTACCGCGCTCAAAAGCTAAAGGCGGGCGATCAACTAAGTGGCGAGGAAAGAAAGATGTTGTCACATGTAATGAATGAAAATGAGAACCTTAAAAACAGGGTAGAAAACCTTGAGTCGATTATTACCGGACTGGACAAGGAGTTGCTTCAGATAAAAGTAAGCGAAGATGCCAAAGAGGTAGAAGATAAGGTACGTAAACTGGCCGATGCACTAAAACAAGGATAATGGTATCTGCAAATATTACTGCCAATTTGACTGACTTACTAAGCATTTCTCTTGATTTTATCGATATTTTCAACTAATAAATCTCACAAAAAGTCATAAAGGCAGTAAAAAAGTTTTGGCTTTTATATTGTATAGCCAATTATATACTTTTTCATTTAACCATTAACCTCGATAAAACCATGCATAACAAACACAATAAAGACGATTATAAAAAGAAGTTTTCCGATTTATTTGGAAACGACTTTGAAGATCTCCGCAAAGAGTTTGTAAAATTTGGCAAAGAAATTAAAAAAGAATTTGACAGTGTTTCACAGGAGTTTCGCAAGAAGGCAGAAGAAAACATGGAGTTTTATGACCGGGTTCCTCCCATGAACATTATAGAAACGGCCGATAGTTACCGCTTGGAGCTTGCCGTACCCGGCTATAAAAAAGATGATTTCAAGATCCACCTGGACGAGCGCGAACTCAAGGTGTCGTTGGACATTGAAACCCAAAAAGTAGAAGGAGAAACGTATCACTACAAGGAGTTTGGCTACGCTAAATTTTCACGCAAATATAATTTACCCGAAACAGCCGACCTGGACAGTATAGAAGCGAAGTATGATGCGGGACTTTTGAGGGTAATTATTTCAAAAAAAGAATCAGCAAAGGATAAAACAAGGGATATTAAAGTTGATTGACCCTCTTATTTGATGCTCGTAAAAATAAAAACCTGCGCTGAACTCAATGTTTGGGCAGGTTTTGTTTGTCGAACTGATGATCTCTTGATGATGCACTAATAAATAAAACCCTTGATTCGTGGAACGAATTCAAGGGTTTTGCTTTGGGTAAGGTATTATTTGCTTATTGCTTATTGTTTAGGCGTAGTACCAGCTACCATTCACGTTTACTACTTGACGCCAGCCTGAGCTATAGTAGTACCAAAGGTTATTATAACGGTACACTCTCAAACCATCGATGGTATAGTATTGTCCGTTTTGGTAAGTTGGAGTACCAGGGTTTCCATCAGTACCTGGATACATTTGATTGATCCCGTCTACATCGGCACTAGAAAGACCATTGCGTTGTACATCAAAAGTGCTTCCGTCTTTTTTGGTAATGGTAGGTTGTCCATTGTTTGAAAATCCAAAAGAAGAATACATCATTACCGAACCAAAGTCTAAAGTATTGGTATACTCTTGTCCATCAGCTCCTGTCTGCTGGTAAGTTCGGAAGTTGTTCTCATACCCTGACTTGATTCTATCAAAATAAACAGTAATATAGCTATCACGGTCAGCGCGGGTGTGTTCGTGCCACAAACCTACAGCATGACCAATTTCGTGGATGGTATTACCAGTAGAGCAACCAGAAGCCAAGTTGATGTATTGACGACCACCTTGCATACCTACATTTGAGGAACACCCACCACCTACACGAAAAGTGATATAGTTAGATTGGTTGGTTCTTTGAATAAAACGAAGGCTTGTTTTAGCTTCCCAGTGGGCTATGGCATCGGTTACCCGAGATTGGTTAGGCAAGTTGCCGTCTATGGTGTAATACACAGTGTTGTTTGGCCAGCGTCCAGAAGTACGCCCTACGCTTTCGCTTTGCAAACCATCTAATTTCTTAGGAGTGCTACCCACATGTTTCTTATTAAGGATGATGTCACCTTCGGCAATATACTGTCCTTTGATGACTTGATAAGAAACTGGACGAATGCCTAAGTATCCTTTTTGAACTTGCCCTTTTTGATTTGGGAAAGCTTGTTCTACGCTCATACCTTCAGAGATAGAAGCAGTGTTGGTAGTAGGAGTTAAATTTTCTTTATTTGTTGAGCAGGCTGTAAACAGCAAAAAACTTAAAACGATTAACGATAATTTTTTCATTGTATAAAATATAATATTGATGTGTAATATAAACTTGACACAATGTTCTGGAAAATAATTGAATAATCAAATTTTCCAGGGTATACAAAAAGGGTACAAGTGAAGTAAACAACTTTTAAAAAAGTAAACATAACTATCAACAGGGCACCACAGAGGGGTTTATCGACAGAAAAACAGGTATACGGAAAATAATTAACTTTTTATCAAAAAAATATTGCAATTGGCTAGTTAACTGGTGGAAAGTTATTGTTTTTTACTGTAAACAGATACAAAATACCGAATTCACATACATCAAAATCGCTTATGATAATGACAAAACAAACACACATTTCATCTTGTGGCAGTCCTTGGCCTGCTCTAGAGTACAATACTTGGAAAGATACGTTAAAAACTGTGCATCAATGGACCCAAATTGTGGGTAAAATAAGGCTGGTAAGTATGCCTTGGCAAAACCACTCTTGGCACACTGCTTTATACATTACAGCACGAGGGCTCACCACTGGCAGCATGCCTTATGGCAATGGCATTTACGAGATCGAGTTTGATTTTGAAAACCACCAGTTGATCATCTCTTCTACTTTTGAGCAAAATGTGGTAATGGCATTGCGCCCCATGACAGTAGCTGATTTTTACAAAGAACTATTTGATAAACTGCAAGGGCTGGGTATTGACATAAAAATACACGGGCGCCCCAACGAACTGGAACACAACACCCCATTTGCAGAAAATGTACAGGATAAATCATACAACCAACAACAAGTAGTCAACTTTTGGCAATTGTCGGTAAGCGTATCCAATGTATTTTCCAGGTTTAGGAGTGATTTTGTCGGCAAATGTAGCCCAGTACATTTTTTCTGGGGAGCGTTTGACATTGCCTTGACTCGTTTTTCGGGAAGAGCAGCTCCTTTGCATCATGGGCAAGCCCCCAACATGCCTAAAGAAGTTATGCAAGAGGCTTATTCGCAGGAGGTGAGTAGTTGTGGCTTTTGGCCAGGAGCCGATAATTTTCCTCAACCTATGTTTTATGCCTATAGTTACCCTTCGCCAGCCAACTACGGTAAGCAACAAGTGAAGCCCCAGGAAGCATTTTGGAGTGAGGATATGGGCGAGTTTTTCTTGCCTTATGAGGCGGTACGCACTGCTGAAAATCCAGAAAAAACCCTGCTGGACTTTTTACAATCTACCTATGAAGCGGCAGCCAATACTGGTAACTGGGACAGGGAACACTTAGAACGATAAACAATCAATCAAACACTGTACAACTCAATGGAAACATACCAGGTACATATCACCGAAGAAAACAACAAAGGCAAAGCATATATTGGTACCAATGCCAAGCCTTTGGCTGCCATGACTTACTCAAAAGCAGGCAATGATTTAATTATTATTGACCATACTGAGGTAGATCAAAGCTTGAGGGGGCAAAATATAGGACGCCAATTGCTGGATGCTTTGGTAGCAATGGCACGTAACAAGGGGATTAAGATTATGCCCTTGTGCCCTTATGCCAAAAGCGTATTTGACAAGGACAATTCTCTCAAAGATGTGTTAAAATAAATATTTGATATTGTACACAGCAACTACGTTGGGGCTCATCACCACAAGCTACAGATTTGGAATGTAGGGAGCCACTATTTATTTTCAAACCTGATATTTTACCTAAAAAAAATATCCCCTCTGACAATATTTGAGGGGATATTGATACTTATGCAATGGTGATTTATTTATTGAAAATATATCTCATGCAACCATATATAACCATCTGGGGCAAAAGCTGCTTTTACATCATCTTTATGGTACTTGACAAACTTACCAGCAGTGGCAGTTTTGTAATAACCCGAGCTACCATATTTGCCATCCCACTTACCATAAGGGTCATGTACAGTGTAGTAGGTACCATCAAAAGCTAAGAACACCACCAAATGCCCATAGCTAGTAGTATAACCGTGCGCCATTACTGGTTTGCCCTGTGCCAACAATTGATTGAGTTTAGACATAGAGCCATATTGAGTCCCTCTGTCTCGCACTCTTAGCCCAAAATGTGCAGCTTCAGAATTAAACACTGATTGAAATCCAGGTACTGTTTGGGCTTGTCTTTTACCATAATGGTTGGTAATTTGATCGGGAGTAGTATTGCCGCCATAAAAATTGATAACCATCGCAATCGCAGTATTTTGACAAGAGGAATAAGGATATACGCTATTGTTGAGTTGCCAGTAATAGGGTACACCTGAAGTGCCTCCTCCCCCACCGCTCTGCACATTATTGAGGTTGCTTCCTCTTCTGCTCACCAACAAGCTAGTTTTGTTGGCGTTATATACTTTAACGGTAGTATATATTTGCCCACTTTGGTTAAACTTCATGCTAAAGTTCTTTGTAGTAGTAGTTTTGCCTGCTCCTATAGCTATATTGCTGCTTGCTACAACCCAATTGCCAGCGCTTCGGTTAATTTCTATCTCTACATAATAGCTACGATTCATTGAGGTCTTAGTGTTTTCGGTCAGTTGCACTGATAAAGTCTCGTTACTATTAACAACTAAAGGAGTGGTGGTGTAAAAAAAAGAACCAATGGTAGGCTTGGGTGTACCACTGTTAATGCTTACTATCTGCCCATTGGCGTATACAGTCTCTACGCTACCATTTTTTATGGTTACTCTGCCCGAAGGGACATTCAATATCACATTGCTTCCGCTATAGCTCACCGATACTTGACTTTTAGCAATACTTTGTAAGTAGAGCACATCGGCACCGCTGGCATCGTCAATAACATCATACCCACCATACAAAGCATAGTAATATTTATCATTGCCTGCTCCTCCATACAGCTTATCATTGCCTTTGTCTCCATAAAGTTTATCGCTACCGTCTTGTCCATACAAGTCATCATTTTCTTTCCCCCCATATAGGTCATCATTGCCCGAACCTCCATATAGCTTGTCATTGCCTTGATCACCCTTTACTATGTCAGAGCCATCGTTTCCTTGGAGGTAATCATCGCCCTTACCTCCGTAAATCACGTCATCGCCTCCATTGGCATATACTTGATCGTTGCTGGCATAGGCAATGATTTGCTCAGAAGCGGAAGTACCTTGCAAAAAATCTTGTCCAGAGGTGCCATATACTGTACGTGTAGTAGTCATGCGGCTTTTAGTAGTGGTTGTTAATTGCTTTGTCTCAGGTTTGGGGTCTGTTTTTTCTGTTTTTTTGCAGCCATAAGTCATAAGTGTTGCCGCAAAAATGAATAACATGTAAATCTTTTTCATAAGAATTTGTGATTAAATAGTCGGTAGTAGCAATACAGCGTTAAACCCATCTAAATAGTAAGAATATAATTAATTTATAATGAGCCAATTAATCTTACTTATAGCTTATCATTCACTGCTTGTTTCTACTTATAATTTCTTTGTACATAAAATATTGAAACTTGTCATGGCTTTCGCTCACGGTGAGGTTGCGTTAGTGGCGCTTCCCTTGGTTGTTTACCACCCAGGTATAGTTTGTTTTTCCTGGAGTTACCCACTCCAAAAAGAAATAGCAATACATAGGGTAATAATTACCACCATTGTTGTAGCTAAACCATTTATCTATGGTAAAGCGGATATCATCTTTCCGTAGGTAAGCAGTATTAAAAGATTGTTTGTAACCATTTTTGGTTAATTGATATTTGAGGGTAATGCCCCAAGAATCTTCAGTAGCAGTGCCATTGGTTACGGTAGCCCAAACATTATAACCAAACTTGTGGAGGGTAACACTTACAAAAGCAGCACAGGCAACACCTGCATGCCCATTGGCTTCGTCAGGCAGAGATCGCCAGTTGTCATCAGCATATTGAGCACGTATTGCTATTAGCAATACTTACTACTTTACTGTCTCTATGCTACCATTTTGTATGGTTACTCTGCCCGAAGAGACACTCAATATCACATTGTTTCCTCTATAAGCTTACTGATTGATTTTTAGCAATACTTTGCAAGTAGATCAAATCGGCACCGTTGGCATCTTCAATAACATCATAACCACCATACAAAACATAGTAATATTTATCATTGCCTGCTCCACGATACAGTTTGTCGTTGCCTTTGTCCCCGTAGAGTTTATCGCTACTGTTCGTCATTTTCTTTCTCTCATACAGGTCATCATTGCCCAAACCTCCATATAGCTTGTCATCGCCTCCATTGGCATATACTTGTCGTTGTTGGTGTAGGCAATAATTTGCTCAGAAGCTGGGGTACCTTGTAAAAAATCTTATCCAGAAGTACCATAAATGATTTTAGTAGTAGGCATCCGATTGGCTATATTGGTTTGAAGGTTCTACAGTTGGGCATGCCTTTTCTGTTTTAGTACAACTCCCCATTACCAAGGCTACTACCCCTCCGCTAACAATTTTTTTTTCATTACTTTGTAATTAATGTTTGAAAAAATACGCTCTGACAATGATTTGATAATTGTCTTGGAGCTGATGCAATGATAAGAGGTGAAACTCAATAGAGGCAAAAAAGGGAGGTGAACAAAAAGTAAACATCATGAAAGGGATATTGGCAATTGAGTAAACACTTTGCTCTTGTGCAATGCATTAGACTAAAAATAAAGTACTGATAATCAATTCTTTATTAAAGAAAGGGAAATGTAAACATATCAAGCAAAAAAATAATTTCACTAAATTTCCAGGAAGGTTTATAGCATTATTAGATCAAAAATTCAATGCAAGCTATGGTCTTCATAATGCTTTAAAGAGTCACACATAAGACACTGATTAAAAGTTTTTTACAAAAAACTCACTTACTATTTCATAGGTAATATCTATCAAGTATCCCGTATTGGTCTATATAAAATACCTGTATAGTAGCTCAATCAGGTTTATTCAAAAATATAATTTATCTAATATTTAAACTCTAATTAACCATTGTTTTATAATTTGATAGCCTCGTTTTTTAGCATTTTATTTGAGAAAATATTTCAAGATTTGATTTGGCAAAAAAACCAAAAGCATTATTATATAAGCCTTCCTTCCAAAATAATAAATGATCAGAAGCATTCTTCACTCAAATTCAGTTGAACACTCATGAACAAAATAGCCGCTCTATGAGAATTTTTATTACAGTATATTGTTTAGGGTTGTTTTGGTGCTCAGTAACTGGGTATGCCCAAAACTCCAACATTGATAGTTTACAACGCCTACTGCTAAAAGCGGATGCCCCCAAAGAAGAGGTACAACTACTGGATGCCATAGCCCAAAAACTGCAACCAACAGATGCAAAACAAGGGCTTGACTACATCAATAAGGCTATAGCATTGGCAAAACAAAACGCCCTCAGTACTCAGCTTGCCTATTGCAAACTCACGCTTGCTTCTCTGCAAAACAGGCTCAAAAGGTTTGGCAAATCTAAACAAAATATTGCTGATGCGTTGGCTTTATTTCAAGCACAAAATAATGTAACAGGGCAAGTACAAGCTTATTACTTGATGGGTATAAGAGCAAGCGATCAGAACAACGAACAAGAAGCCATTCGGCATTATCAAAAAGCATTAAAAATCAACACAAAAACGTCTACTAGTGATCAAAAAAAACAAGCTAGTGCAGATATACACAATGGGTTAGGGTATTCTTACGATGTGCTAGGCAAGCTCCCCAAAGCAGTAAAGTATTATCAACAAGCCCTTGCTACCTACAAAGCATTGGGCAACGAAGCACGCCAAATGGCTTTGCACATTAACCTAAGTCAGATAGAAAGAGTTTTGGGAAATGTAGGGCGTGCGTTTACACATGTTAAAAAGGGCTTGAAGCTGGCTAAAATGCTGAAAAACACAAAAATGGAGGGGTATTTATATAACAATCAAGCCATTATCTATGAGAAACAGGCAGAATATACAGAAGCACTTAAGTTGTATCAAAAAGCCTTGAAGTTCGATGAAGAGGCAGGAGATAAAGATGGAATGGCGCTTTCGCTCATGAATATTGGAAATGTTTATTTGTTCACAAAAAAATATAAACAAGCCTTTAATACTTATCAAAAGGGGATGAAAATAGCGCAAGAAACTCACAACAAGATGATAGAGCAACAGCTCAAGGGTAATATTGCCTATGTAGAGTTCAAAATGGGTAATTATGACAGCGCCATTAGTAAGTTTCTTGAGGAGCAAAAGTATTATAAACAACAAGGATTAGAAAAACAGCAAGCCATTGCATTGGCAGATATGGGAGAAGTGTGGGAGGCTAAAAAACGTTATGAAAAGGCACTTACGCTGTATGAAGAAGCTTATGCCCTTTTCAAAAAAATTCAAGATAAACGACACCTGGCTAAGGTAACTAATGCAATCGCCGAAGTGCGCTTTAAAATGAAAGACTATGAGGCTGTACAAAAACACCTAAAAATAGCCCAAAAACTAGCCAAGGGGGTAAACGCCAAAGATATTTCTCAACGTATATTTTTGAATTTATATAGACTTGACTCTGTTAGACAAAACTATCAATTGGCTCTTCATTATTACCGTCAATATAGCGTATTGAAAGACAGTAGCAATAACCTTAAAAAAAACAAACAACTGGAGGTCTTGCGTATCAAATATGATTTGGCAGATAAAGAAAAAGAGGCGCAAAAACAAAGTAAAAAAGCAGAGATTATGGCACAAAATGCCCGTTATGATCAACTGCTGATTTGGAGCCTTATTGGAGGATTTACACTAGCAAGCATAGCAGTTACTTGGTTGATTTTTTGGCAACGTAGTAACCAAAAAAAACTCAATCAACTTAAAGAAACTGAACGGGTGTTGTTGCAGGAGCGCTTGCAACGCAAAGAGATAGAAGAACAAGTATTACAAGAACAACTGCGTGCTGACCAAGCAATCCAACAACAACTCAAAGAAACCTTGGAACACAAAAACCATGAGTTAACCAAACAAACCTTGTACTTGGTACAAAAACGTCAGTTTTTGGGCGAGCTAGAACATAAAATCAAACTAATATCGCAAGAGTGCAACCCTACTGCCCAAGGCAAACTCAAGAGCCTTAGCAAGACCATTAAGAAAGAATCGGCTGAACACAAAGAATGGGAAAAATTTAGGCAAACGTTTGAAATAGCGCACCCTAAGTTTTATCGAAACCTCAAAGAATTGTTTCCTGAGCTTACCCCCAACGAAATGAAGTTGTGTGCTTTATTACGACTTAACTTTAATACTAAAGAGTTGGCATCTATTCTTAATATAACTACCGAAAGTGCCAACAAAGCACGTTTTAGACTGCGTAAAAAGCTGAACCTTTCAGACGAAAACCTGAACGAGTATTTAATCAATTTATAGGCAACACTGGCTTTATCTACAAGCAGAAACTCTACTGCATTCATCAAAAAACTAAAATTTTATTTAAATTGGATTAAAATATCAACTAAAGGCCACAGGGTCAAGCATTGTACCTTTAATGATAACAAAGTTTTACATTAGTTAATTACTTGTAGCTCAACCTGTAAACACGCTCTACCTGGGAGGTGGAAATACAAAGTGTTATTTTTCGAAAAAAGTTGGCTTTTTTTGAGAATGCATGCAACCCTTGACTATTACGAGGGTCTTTACACCGAACCTATAAATGTAAGAGATGTGCTACAAAGAGCAGCTTTAAAGCAAAAAGTCTTGAAGAAAGGATATACTGATATACACCAAAAACTGGTGGAATCTTGTAAGCGAGGTGACCGTAAGGCACAATATGAATTATACAAGCTTTACTCAAAAGCCATGTTTAATATATGCATGCGCATTACCAATGATTATGCAGAAGCAGAAGATGTGTTGCAAGAAGCTTTCGTGGATGCTTTCCGAAAGTTAGATACATTTAAAGGTGATGCTACTTTTGGAGCCTGGCTCAAACGAATTGTGATTAATAAGTCTATTAATCATGTCAAAAAACGTAAAGCCGACTTTGTGTCGGTAGATAATATGGATTTTGGTGAAGAACCACCCCGTACCACTAAAGAAGATGAGATGGAGCTTAAGCTTCAGGTAAAACAGGTACACCGTGCCATTCAACAACTCCCCGATGGGTTTAGAGTGGTTCTGACTTTGTACTTGCTGGAAGGCTACGATCACCGCGAAATCTCGGAAGTACTGGGTATTTCAGAATCAACATCCAAATCACAATACAATCGGGCAAAAAAACGATTGTTAAGTATCATTAGAGAAAATGTATTGATATGACTCGTCTGAATGATAAAATATTAGAAGATTTCATCACCCAACACCGTAAGGCGCTGGAGGTGTTTGAACCACCCGCTGAAATGTGGCAACGCATCGCAGAGGAACTGGACAACGATGCCCCTATAGCCCTTGACGAAGAGGAGGATGGCTCTGATATGCATACATTAGAGACTTTTATCAGCCAAAACCAGTCAGACTTAGATCTGTTTGAACCACCCACCGAAGCCTGGCAACGCATTGCTGGAGCATTAGACAATGTCTCAACCGAGCGTGACCAAGAAGATGCTCAACTTGAAGGCTTTGTAATGGAGCGTCAAGATGAATTTGATGTATTTGAACCATCGTTGGAAGTATGGCAAAAAATTGCGGAAGAAATCAGTGACCCAGTTTTGACTGAACCAACCCAATCGTCGCCAAGCCATCATCAAACCACAACAGATGAACTACTAGAGCAGTTTGTTACAAAAACCAGGGACGAATTCAATATGTTTGAACCACCTGCCGAAATTTGGCAACAGGTTTCGGGAGCACTGGACAACGACTATACAGGCAAGGTCATTACTTTGTCTTATCGTTCTATTTGGAAAATAGCCTCAGCAGCGGCAGTTATCCTATTAGTTGGTTTTATTGGCGTGAAATTTTGGGGAGGGCAAACACCTGCTTCTACTCATGACAATATGGCGACCACAGAAGACTCTACTATATTAAAAAATACTTTGGCAGACGATTTTAACCTCAAAGAGTTAGATCCTGAACTTGCCGAAGCAGAAAGCTACTACACAGAATTGATTGCGGAAAAAAAGAAGGAATTAGATAAGTATTCTTTAGAAGATGTAACACTAAAAGAAGAATTTAAGGGGGATATTTCTGAACTGGACTCTACTTACAATGCTTTGAGAAAAGAGTTGTACAATGTGCCCAGCAAAGATAAAGTAAGTGAGGCAATGATATTGAATTTACAGACTCGTATCGAGATTCTGAACCAACAACTTAAGATTTTAGAAAAAGCGAAGAAAAAGACAAAAGGAAAGAAAAATGAAAAAATGGACATTTAATATATTGATCCTTTTCTTAGTACTAAACACAGCCACTACTTTTGCACAGGTAGAAAAAACTAAGAAAGTCTCAAAGTCTTATACTGTAAGCAACACCACGGCTTTGAATATAGACAATAAGTATGGAAAGGTACACATCAACACCAACAATGGCAATACCATTAAAGTAGATGTAACTATGGTAGGGCGGTCGTCAAGCGGTGAACGTGCCCAGGATATTCTAGACAACCTAAAGGTAGATGTGGTAGAGGGCAATGAAATTAGCTTTCGTTCGGGTATTATCTCCAGCATTCGTTCATCGCGTCGTTGGAAACGCAAAGGCACCCGTTCTTTCGAAATCAACTATTTAATATCAATGCCTAAAAACATAAAACTTAAGGTAAAAAATAAATTTGGCAGCGTATTTTTAGGCGATTATATCGGAGAACTTGACTTATATGTGGCCTATGGCAGCATTAAAGCCGGCAAAATAACCAATGTAGAAGACAAAAAAATCAAAGTAGCTTTTGGTTCTGCCGACATAGACCAGGTAGAACAAGGAGAATTGACAATAGCTTACGGGTCGCTCAAACTAGACAACGGCAAAAAACTATTGGTAAAAAACAGCTTCTCTACAATGGAGATCAGAGATATTCAAGACTTAGACATCACGAGCAAGTATGGAACTGTCAATATTACTAAAGTAAACAATCTGTCAGGCAGTTCATCTTTTGATACTTTTAAAATTGGTGAGTTGAACAACAACTGTACGCTTAAGCTGAAGTATGCCAAAGGGTTTGAAGTAAGCCGGGTAAATAAAAATTTCAAAAAAATAGACATTGACGGACAGTTTAGTGCTATGGAGCTTCGCTTTGACGAAGGGGCTTCGTTTGACTATGAGGTGAATACCAAATTTGGCAAACTCAAAGCAGCTTTGCGCCAAAAGATGAAGATTAGAAAGCAAATAGAACAAACCAATAGCAACTACTACGAAGGAAAGTATGGACAGGGCAATGCCAAATCTAAAGTAACCATTAAGTCTAAGTATGGTAGCGTGAGAATTAAGTAAGTGATGGACTCAGGCTGAGTGCTACAAAACATCACTACATTTTGGCAATATACAGAATGTCCAACTACGATTTTATATATTTAAAAACATCTCTTAATCTGAGCATTAAGAGATGTTTTTTTATGTATTGTAAGCAGTATGTTCCAGAAGTTTTTAAATTTGTTGGTACGAATAAACCCCTGATGTTTTATGATACCCTTGGAGTACTATTTATATGTAGCGGCTTTTTTGTTTTGTGTTGGTGTGGTATTGGTGCTTACCAAACGTAATGCTATAGTGGTACTCATGGGGATTGAACTCATTTTTAATGCTGCCAATATCAATTTAGTAGCTTTCAGCCAATATGACCCTACCCATCTTCAGGGGCAAGTATTTAGTTTGTTTGTAATTGTAATAGCCGCAGCAGAAGCTACCATTGCTCTCGCCATTGTTCTAAAAGTATACCAACGTTTCAAAACCATACGTTTGGATGATTTGAACGAACTGAAGGGATAACTTTTGTAAGTGCGCCCTCCTGCTTGCTTCCAAGCACATTTTTTCGTTCACCTTGTCTGTTTATCAAATCATACCACGACAAGGCAAATAAAACTCATGGTTATTTTTAGGTTTAAGTTTGAAAACTTGAAGCAGTAAAGTAGATTGGTTTCCAAATGATAAAAAGTTATGAAACTGCACCTACAAAATTTTGGACCTATACAAGAAGCCACAATAGATTTGACAAAAAAAATCTATGTATTTGTGGGCTATAACAATAGCGGCAAAACTTACCTTTCACAATTGATCTGGAGTATTTTTTCGGAAGACACCCTACAACGCTTTACCAAAAGTGTAACTACGCTGGGAAAACCCACCCAAGAAATGCAGCTTACTCCTACCCTGCTCGACGCGGTCACCCATCAGTTTGCTGAATTTATTCTACAAGAGGTACTACCTGAGGTGTTCAACGACTCGCGCAAAGAGTTTATAGGCAATCATCAGCTTCAGCTGAATTTTCGCTATACAATTGAAGCACTTATTCCATTAGAGGTAGACTTGCACTATCCAGCTTTGGCAAGTGAAGGAGGGCTGATAAGAATGGTCAAGCCCAAGGGGAGTGAAGTGATCAGGGCTGAACATGGCATACCTACTGCGGTGCAATGGGTAGATTGTATCACTCGTTTACTGTTTCACCAAACCGTAGGTCAAACACCTCTTTTTTTGCCAGCCAACCGGATTTTTTTTCCTGCTTTTTACAAATACCTGTTTCAGCTGGAGCGTGAAGATAAACAACGCATGGAGACTGAAATGTCTCGTTTGTTTCGCTTGTTGCAATCAGACACTGAAGAACTACAGCAAGCTATGAAAACCTTGATGGAGGCTTTTCAAAGCCCTTACACCGCTCCTACCAATGTTTTGTTCAAAAAAATGTATGAGCTCAATACCCACTCGGTGCCCAAAAACCACTACCGGGACTTGATGCTTATCTTACACGAATTGTTGGGAGGAGATATTGTCATGCGTACAGTAGAGGGCTTGGGTATTGTAGAGTTTAGGCTTAAGCTACACAAACAGTCACGTGACTTACCTATGTTTCTGGCGTCTTCGTCGGCTAACCAACTCACTACCTTGTATTTATACTTAAAGTATTGGGCAGAAAAACAAAACAATTTTTTGATGATAGACGAACCAGAGGAAAACCTACATCCTGGCAATCAGGTAAAGCTCAGCAACTTGCTCATTAGGTTTGCCACTGAGCACCAAAACCGGGTACTGATTAACACCCACAGCCCTTTGATGGTAGAGAATATTAACAATTATGTGTACCTCAATATTTTACGTGAACGCATAGGGCAAGACGTAAAGGATATTATTCGCCAAAACGGGCTCAGGCTAGACCCCGACATTCGTCTAAAGCGGGAAGATTTGGGAGTATACTTCTTCAAAAGGGGCAAAGTAACCAACCTGGACAATGAGTCTACTGATTTTGGTATTCATTTCCGCGATTTTTACCGTGTATCGCGAGAATTGAGCAATACAGGGAAGATTTTGACTGATTACATAGATTTTGCCGACGATGAAGAAGATATATTTGATTAATCATCAGACTGAAGATGGCTTGCTCAAAAGCTTGTTTCCGGTAGCATTGCGCAGCGAGGGACTAGGGTTTATAGAACAGGTGCCGCTCAACCAGCACATTCAAATAAAAGGAGGCACTCTGGAACGCGCTCCTAAACTAAACGCCTTGAAAATAGAAGGGTTAGATGAAATACAAAACCTGCGCGAAGTATTGGTGGTACACCTGGAGCAAGACATAGAGGGAATATCTACCAAACATCGCACTCCCGAAGTAGCTATTTTGTTGTTACAGGAATTTGAGTCTACCTTTAGGCTGCAAATATGGTTGATTGAACTGAAAACTTCTATCACTAACCGATCGCTTGACAGCATAGAGGCAAAGTTTCGTTGTGCAATGAACCGCATGTACATGTTACTCAACTTTTTGGATTACACGGACTATGGGGATCATAAAAACATTTATATGACTTTTAAAGGCTTGGTATTGTATAACAACGACCATACTAAAACCGAAGACGATCGGATTTTGTACCAAATTCTCAAGCACTACCGTGAAGGAACTATTACCCATAAACGTGACGTGACCCTGCGTTGCGATACCTTATTGAGTGAAAACGACAAGATTCAAGTAAAATTTATTCAAAACACCACTACTAATCTTCATAATTTTGTTTTATCATTGAAAGAATTAATGCGCAACCCTTTGTGATAAAGCCTGATTATGACAGTATAAAGAATAATTAGGATAATTGACTGATGATTAAGTCTTTAACCCTGAACACATGACCTATTTAACACTGCTTATATTACTGCTCCCATTCATCAATTTTTTGGTTTTGCTGACTGGACAAAAAAAGATCAAACGTGGAGGCGGGCACTTTGCTACAGCTGTATTGCTTGTTACTACTGTGTTGGCAATTGTCACCGCTTGGCAGGTATTAGGTGGTCAGCCGTTGTACATAGACATTTACTGGTTTAGTTTGGGTACGCGTAGTTTTAAGGTTGACTTGTACATTGACAATTTGAGTGCTTTGATGATGATTGTGGTCACGTTGGTATCAGCATTGGTGCACATGTTTTCGTTGGAATATATGAAAACCGACAAAAACTATAACCGTTATTTTGCCTATTTGGGCTTGTTTACCTTCTCGATGTTGGGCATCATCATTTTTCATAATTTACTCATCATCTACATTTTTTGGGAACTGGTAGGCGTTTCTTCTTATCTGCTCATTGGTTTTTGGTACGAAAAGAAATCAGCTACCCGTGCCAGTCAAAAAGCATTTTTAGTCAATCGCATTGGTGATGTAGGCTTTTTAGCAGGCATCCTGTTGGTTTTCAATTACTTTGGCGATTTCAACCTATTGAGCATTGCCCAAAGTCCTCAATTTGCCAGCTTGTCGGTGGGGGTTTTGCTTATCATTGGTTTATGCTTGTTTTGTGGTGCAGTAGGCAAATCGGCTCAGTTTCCTTTGCAGGTATGGCTGCCCGATGCTATGGAAGGACCTACCCCAGTATCGGCACTTATTCACGCAGCTACCATGGTGGCAGCTGGGGTATATTTGCTGGCACGCATTTTCTTTTTACTGAACCTAGAGGCTTTGTCTGTCATTGCCACCATTGGTTGTATTACCGCATTTATTGGGGCATTTTCGGCACTAGCCCAAAGCGATATCAAAAAAGTATTGGCTTACTCTACCATTTCGCAATTGGGCTATATGGTCATGGGCATGGGAGTAGGCGCTTACGAGGCCAGCTTATTACACTTATTGACCCACGCATTTTTCAAAGCTTGTTTATTTTTATGTGCTGGAGCAGTTATTCACAGTATGCATCAACTTGAGCACAAACTCAATATACATTTCGATGCCCAAAACATGTACTTGATGGGAGGATTGCGCAAAGCCATGCCTTTTACTTTTATGTGTTATGTATTATCTGCTGCGGCCTTGGCAGGGCTGCCCTTCTTCTCAGGCTTCTTGTCAAAAGATGCCATCTTGAGTGGTTCGCTTGCCTGGGCATCGTTCAAAGGAGGTGGAGTATGGTACTTGTTGCCCTTATTTGGTTTTTTGTCGGCATTTCTTACTGCTTTTTATATGGGACGACAGTTGTTTTTAGTGTTTTTTGGCCACCTGGAACTTGAAAAAGTATTCGAGGAAGCCAAAGGAGCCCTTGCCAAAGTGAAAGATGTACCACTTCAGATGAAAATACCTTTAGGAGTTTTAGCACTGGGTGCCTTATGGTTGATGGTATCGCTCAACCCTTTTGATGCCGAAAGTGGTGCTTTGTGGCAATGGTTGGTGCCTGCCAATAAAAGTAAGGTCATCGCTGACAGTGTTTTTACTGAGCTCGCCACCAGTAGTCACCACGTACATGGGTTTACCATTGCAGTATCGGTCATTCTTGCCTTTTTGGGTTTAGGGCTTGCCTACGCACTGTATCGCAAACACAAAGTACACCCCGAATATGCGCTGTTGGGTACTCCGGCTTTGTTTCACCTATCACATCACTCGCTTTATATTGATAAGTTATACAAAAATACTGTGGCTCGTTTTTCCCTTCGTTTATCGCATAAAAGTTTTGCTGTAGACGACTTGTATGACCAGGTTTTCACCAATGGCATTGTGAAGTTTTCGGGGACTGTAGCCCGATGGGATAAAAAAGTAGTAGATGGTGTAGTTAACTTTGTGGCCAAGTTTTATGTAGTACTGGCTCATATCATTGCCTGGATAGACAAAGCAATTGTAGATGGTTTTGTGCATTTGTTGGCTTACCTGGCAAAGTTTACCGGACGCATTAGCCGTAGTTTTCAAAATGGGCATATCCAGAGTTATTACCTTTGGGTTGTCATATCTTTGATTGCTTTGGTGCTATTTTTAGTCGTCAATTAAGGGAACAAAGAAGAAATAGTAGACACATTTTTAGATGTTCTTTTTCACACTTTATTGCCCCTATAGTTTAAGCATACATTTTAGCCAAAACCTAAAGCGTTGCCAATGGCTCCATTGATGATATAGAGAAAGTTGGTTTTGCCCAATTAATTGAAAAAAGCGTTTGCCTAAATGAGTTTGCCCTGTGGTGTGTTTACTCCATATTGATTTCAACAGGTTAGTAAAAGCAGGTTCAGGGTATATTTGCTTTGCCCGATTTTGTCGGTGTAGTTTTAGCAACCAATCTGAAAGCTGCCGAAGTGTTTCTACACTTTGCGATAACTCACTACGGGTACAGGCGTAATGCAAGTCTAGCTCTTGAGGAGTGGGTTTGATGCCTAAAGCCTGAAGTTGGCATTGATGAATAAGTTGGGTGTTTTTAATCTGAAGTGCTTTAAACCTGACTGAGACTTGTTGATCGTTTTGCCGTATATAATAAAGCACTTCCGGAATATTGATAAAGTGGGCAATCGCCAGACACCTTGTCCATAAATCATAGTCTTCGGCATGCACAAACCCTTGATCGAACTTTAGATGATGCTTTAGCAAAAAACTCCGCCTAAACATAGTAGTGGCATGCATGATTGAATTACCCCAAAGTAAAAAAGCTTTGATTGCCTCACTCTCTACAGGTAGTTGGGTGATAGTTTTTGAATGTTGGGTGATGTAAGCTACCCAGGTACCACACAAATCCGTGTCAGGTTGGGCTTCCATTAGGTGTACTTGCTTTTCCATGCGAGTTATTTCACAATAATCATCTGCATCCATTCGAGCTATATACTTTCCCTTTGCCATACCAAACCCTTGATTCAAGGCAGTAATTACTCCTTGATTTTGCGAGTGTTGGTATACTTGAATGCGCCTGTCGGTATATTTTTCTATTACTTTTAAGCTGTCATCAGTAGAGCCATCATCAATGATGATAAACTCAAAGTTAGCATACGTTTGGTTCAGTATGCTTTGCATACTTTGAGCAAGGTAAGGACTGGCATTGTACACGGGCATTACCACCGATACCAAAGGTTGATCTGTCATGATTGTGCAGGCTCTAAGTAGTGGCTTTTCTTGGCTAAAATACAATCAAGCAAAAAACGTAAGGTATTTTTTTTTCCCGCATTGTAATACTTTCTAAAGAAAGCTTTTTTGTATAAACGCCAAGTGCTAAATCCTTGGGTTGTGTATTGATTGCAGAAAGCAAACCATTTTTTCGCTATATCTTCCAAAAGTAAGTCCTGGGGGCAAATGTATTCATTGAGTTCCCTGTTAGTGCTGATCAACTTTTGTAACCAGTCTAAAGTTGTTTGAAACTTTGCCTGAGGATAAGTTTGTAAAGCACGCTGAGAAAAAAAATCGCAATGTAATTGAAATTCCTCTTCGGTTATATCAGGGTAAATGGTTTGCATCAGTTGCCGAAAACTTATTGTATAATTCTCCACCAGCAAATGATTGAGAATAGTAGACGTTTGTTGATCGTGTAGTCTGTAATGCACCAAAACTTCGGGTATATTACCAAACTGACAAAAAGGGGTCATTCTATGCCAGAGGTTGGCATCTTCGGCGGGGTCTTTTGTTGGGTCATATTTGAGTTGGTGCTCTTGTAAGAGCTGGTGCCTGATGATGACCGTGGGATGATAGGTAAAAGTTCTACGGGTAAAAATTCGTAAGCGACATACCTCAGGTTCTGAAGGATAATTGTACACCTTTACCCACTGATCTTTGCCTTTGACCGTTTTAAATTGATGAATAAATGCCCCTGACACACCTATATGCGGATTGTCTTCCATGAATTTCACCTGGGTGGCTATTCGGTGAATCACGCTTTTATCATCCGCATCCATGCGTACAATATATTTACCCTTGGCTACCGCAAGCCCTTGGTTTATAGCGTCTGCAATGCCTGTATTGGTGGGTTTGTTAATCAAACAAATCCTGGGATCATTGTATGATGTTATAATGTCTTGACTTTCGTCTTGCGAAGCATCATTTACAATGATAAATTCAAAGTGAGGATAGGTTTGGTGCAAAATACTGTCTATGCTGTCTTTAAGGTAAGGTGCTGCATTGTATACAGGCATGACTACCGAAACTAGTATTTGGGTGGAGTCTGTGTGCATTGATTAAAAAGTATTGAATAATTATGGTCAGGGCAAATCTATCATTAAAACCCTAAAAATTGTTGTTTCGGGTTACAAAATCCCCTCCAGATCAATTCATTTTTTTATCCAGCAAACCGAGTTATTATAGGTGTAAATTCTCGCGGTGGCACTTCTCGCAGATAAAAAATCATGCACAGCCCTGGCACAACCATCCCAAGTATAATAGTCGTCCATAATGATAATGCCATCATTGACTACATAGTCAAACAAGTGCTCAAGGCAGAGTAAGGTAGAAGCATACCAATCTGCATCAAGCCTTAATAAAGCAATAGGTTCTTTAGGGTACTGTCCCAGAGTTTGATCAAACCACCCTTTATAAATATAGGCATTGGTAATGCCTGCCAACTCCATTGCTTTAGCTGCCTCCTCATAGTCAGCCTTACAATTGTTATGATAATGAGGGTTAGAAGGCGTTGCCTGCCATTTCAGGGCTCGCACACCATCTATAAGTTCTGCGGGGGGCAAACCTTCAAAACTATCAAAAAGAAAGTACTCTCGCTGACGCCCCAATAATTTAGCCATTCCAGCAATCATTCCTCCTTTCCAAACCCCACACTCTACTATAGCCCCCTCAAAGTACCTGATTCTTTCGGCAAGTTCAAGGTTATGTAGGTAGGGTTGTCGAGGCACCATTGTATACGTTTGAAAAGTCTGGTAAATATGCTGACGATACCGCTTTTGTTTGGCAGCAAAAAAATGCTTGAGCATAAAAAGAAGGGTTCAGTTTTACAAATGACTAAAGAAGAGCTTGGAACATTTTATTTTCTGTGTTTTACAAAGGGTAGCTTTCTCTTCACTCCCTTCATTAAGTTATTAAAAGCATTCTTAATACCCGTATTTTCTTGTTTAAGATAGGCAATATGTTCTTTTAACAATGATATTTCTGCATTTTTGTTCGCTATCATTTGTTCCCATATTTTTGGATGTACCACATCCTGGAGCGTATAAAGTGAGTTTTGCTTTAAGTGCTGCAGGTGTGCATCGTGTTGCAGCCGTTCGTTTTTTACAAACACCAACAGGTTCTGCTTATACCAGTGCTCTACCTGGTCGTTTGCCCAAAGGCTATGCTTGATACAATTGACAGGAGTGAAACGTGCTTTGGCAAATAAATCCACCCAATACGACGCCCACTGCTCGTTGACATGATGAATGCCCCCCTGATGAGGAATGGCTGCCGAAAAAACCACAATCTCTCCTAACCTTGTCAATGACTGTACAAGGGTATTCGCTTGGTTTGCAGGCAAATGCTCGGCAACTTCAAGACACATTACCAAATCGTACGATTGGTTTATTGCCAGTGGTTGCTGCAGATCATGCGCAAGAAAATCCTTGGGATGAATCACCGAATGATTCAAGTCAATATACGCTGGGTTGTCTATTCCCAACACTGACGACACCCCTTCTTGTTGAAAAACGGATAACCATATTCCCAACCCACAACCCACATCTACTACCGATTTGGGTTGAAACAATTGTATAAGCAGCGGTACTACTTGTTGAGCTGATGGCAACATGGCCAATAAAAGTGGGTGGGGATAAGTTGCTTCATTGCCAGTTTTCATCAAACACAAGTTATGGTTAAATCGGGTTGATAATAGTGATTAAAATACGTTTTGGGCAACACGCCTGACTTGTATACATCTGTTGGTATCAAGCGAAAGGATAAAGCATCTAAAATCACGTCGAATATATGCTGTTGATCTCCCAAGTATAAATCCAGCGAATAATTACCATCGCCATAAAGCAATAACTGTGGTATAGTAATAGTAATAGTGCCTTTTTGGGGATCTTTTGACGAGAGTACAACTCCTTGTTGTTGATTGTTGACGCCTAATACCTCTTGGTTGAAGCTATTTTTGACCACAAAGCCGAAAATAAGCTGAATAAATGGTTTGCTATGCTCAAAGTGTACCTCGCATTTAAAATGGCAACCACTGTACATTTGGTCTGACACACGATGGTCACAATACAACACCGCACTGATCATGCCTTGGCTATTGGTATAGGTTTTATTGGGGTGGTTGTACAATGAGATATGCTCTGAGGCTACTTGAATGTGTGTCGATGATGACGAAGGTGAGTAAAGCATTTGTGCATAAAACTGCAGACTTTTTTGAATGGTTCCTTCATACATCTGCTTGCCCTTGCCGAGCACCAGCCCCCGGTTGCACAATTGCGCCAACTGAGTTTGATTATGGCTACATATAATCACGCTTTTACCTTGACTAATATGCTGTTTGATGTACTGAATACACTTTTTTTGAAAAGCCGCATCGCCCACTGCCAATATTTCGTCCAATACCAGTATATCAAAACGTAAGTGTATCGCAACCGTAAAAGCCAGTCGCATATACATTCCAGAAGAGTAGTGCTTTACAGGGGTATCAATAAATTGGGCAAGTTCAGCAAAGTCTATCATCTGATCAAGTTGTTGCTGTATGTCACCCTTGGTCATTCCTAAAATTCCCCCATTCAAAAAAATATTCTCTCTGCCAGTAAGGTCGGGATGAAACCCTGTACCTACCTCAAGCAAAGCATTGATACTGCCCCAAAAAGTGATCTGACCAGTAGTAGGAGGAGTAACTTGTGCAAGTATTTTGAGCAGGGTACTTTTTCCTGCACCATTTTTACCCAAAAGACCCAATACATCTCCTTGCTTTAGGTCAAAAGAGACCTCCTTTAGCGCCCAAAAACTCTGCGATTGAACTTGTTTCTTAGAGGTAAAAAACTGCCTTAGGGTATCTTGAAAGGATGTTCTTTGATCATAAGATTTATAACATTTACTCACATTCTCTACACTTAGCACAACTTCGCTCATGGGTAAACAAGTTAAAACTATTTGATAAGCACTTTTTTTACAATTTTAGCATTCCCTCTAATAAAGACCAATGTATACAAACCAGTACCTAATTGGTTGGTAGCGTATCGGTAATTATTACGCCCAGCAATCAAGTTTAGCAGCTGTACCTCCCCCATTAACACCCCTTGACTACTAATTATTTGTAACTTTACCACATCGTTGTTTTGTTCCGAAGGTAAAAAATAGTCTATATTGATGTAATCTACTGCAGGGTTAGGGTTAATACCCAATATTTTAAACTGACTGTCATATTCCTGGCACGCCACATTGTTAGTAGCTACAGCATCTGTAGTATCATTTATTTGTGATATAGAGGCGCAAAAAAATGGGCTGCTTGCCAACTCATCGGCTGACACGGGTAAAGGCACAATATAGTTGGTTTGCTCATTTGTATTCAACAGCCCTGTCCATACTGTTTCTTGGGTGGTATTACCAAAGTCTAATACAATTTTGAGTTTTGTTACAGGCACTTGTGCGTTATTCTTCAAGAACATAATACAGCTCCCCCCTTGCACCAGGGCATTGGTTACTTGTGCATCAAGAGTATTTTTACAAAAACTGTTGTCAAGTGTTTTTGCATCTTGTCGGGCGTTTACATCTATAATATAAGCGCAAACCTGAGACACCATACTACCTTGTCCGGTTTGCAAAGTAAACAGGTACTCGGTAGATTGTAACGAGTTCAAAACACCACTCCATTGTCCAGTAAGTGTATCGGTGTTGTTGAGTACTACCCGTAAGTTAGACGAAATAATAGGGGTGTTGCCGTTATTGGTAAGTTCTATAAATATGTTATCATCTTGTATCCTTACGTTGGTCAAGGCAATTTCAGTCACAGTATTGGATGCCGACACAATTACTTGTTTGGTTACAGGAATACTACAGCCATTTGCTCCATAGGCACTAAACGTAACAGTATAAATACCCGGCGTATCGTATACATGCGCTGCGTTGGCATCTGTACTGGTTTTGCCATCCCCAAAATCCCACAAATAGCTCAATGCCCCACTGGTTTGATTGGTAAAACTCACCGACAAAGGAGCATCACCTGTAGTAGTAGACATTTGCATACTGCTTTGCAAACCCTCTTGAAAACTAATGCTCTTTTTGAAAGTGTTGCTCACTCCCAAATTGGTTGTGACAGTCAAACTTACCTCATAAGTAGCCACAAAATCAAAGGTCACTATGGGGGTCTTTTCGGTAGAGGTACCAGCCCCGCCAAAATTCCATTGATAGCTCACTATCTCGCTCCCTACATTGTCTTCTACTTTACTTGTATTCACAAATGTAAGTGGGGTTTTGGTACAGGCTTTTTGCGAAAGGTCAAAGTTTACCTCTGGCACTGCTCCTACAGTAACACTTTTGGAAAAGAAAGAAGAACAGCCACCAGTTGTATCTGTTACTGTAAGGCTCACATTGTACACACCTGCTTTGGTATAGGTATGCGAAGGATTTTTATTGATAGAAAAAGTACCATCATCAAACAGCCAGAGGTAACTGGTTTTACTGCTTTCATTTTGTACAATGCTGTTATTAGTAAAACTAATTGCTTGAGAAGCAGCCGGGTGGTTGCCCACCTGAAACTCCGCTTTGGGCATAGGCCTTATTTTAATCGTTTTTACCAAGGCATTATCACAGGTGCCACTCACAGTTTTTGGGGTAAGTTTTACCTGATAAGTACCTGGTATAGTATAAGTATGCGAAGGGTTTTTGAGGGTAGAAACTGTTCCATCTCCAAAATCCCAGTCCCAACTATTGACATCACTGTCAGACCCAATACTTTGGTTTTGAAACACGGTAGTTTCACTTATACAAAGGTTAGTTGGAGTAAATTGTGGTATAACGCTCGCATCTATATTGGTACTATCTATATAATAACCCAATGATTGCATGTTGGCGTCGAACACCTCTAGCTCTGTATAATATTTACTTGACAAAATATAACGGTTACTTGGGTTAATGCTGGTAACAGACTGCTCAACAGAGTTATTACAATTGGTGGGGTTATCAAGTTTAATTTTTATAAAAAAGGGTTCGATGCCTAAATTACTACTTTGGTTGGCTACATACAAGAACCAGTCAGACTTATCTTTGTTTACACTAAAACCAAATGTTTCGCGGGTATTGGTTCTTGCCAAAACATTAAACCCTCCCAGGTTTGTTATTGAAGCTTTTGGATCAGATATTTTTTCGCCCAAGTCCAGTTTCAACACTACATACTTGTTGGTGAGAATCAAGGCATAATAACGATTGCCTTCCCGCACTATTTCTACGTCAAACCCTGCTCCTACCTCATTTGCTGCGGCAACGTCACTCCATCCTTCGATTTCGCTATCCAACAACTTAATAGTGGGTGTATTGTTGATGGTAGCACCAAAACTTATATAATTGATATTTATCGGGCCAACAAAGGTAGGGCCAGTGGTTGCCCCAATTCCATACCATTGATTGTCGTCTCCTTTGATAAGATCAAACCCCCACACCCCATGGTCGCCTGCTCCTGTCTTTAATAAGTTGGCGGTAGCCGAGGTGGTAGGAGCGTTTGCCATAGAGTTGCCAAAATCAAATATCACCAGGTTTTTTTTCCAGTTGGCGGCTACAGCCACAAACTTGCTCCCATCTTTTACCAAAGACAAATGGGTGGGGAAATCCAAATCAGCAGAATTGATGACGGTTGCCACGGGAGTGTTATTGCCTAAATCACTGCCAAAGTTTAGCTTAGTCAAGGTGTTGTTACCAAAATTTACAATCAGCCCATACCAGGTGCCATTGTCATTGATAATGTCTATGCCACAGGACTGGTTCAGCGAACCAGTAAAGCCAGCGAGGTTGGTAATGACAGGAGTGTTGTCGAGCGAGTTGCCATAGAAAGCCCTGGCAACGCCTGCGTTTCTAAAGTCAGGCATAAAAGAGTACCAGTTGGTACCGTCAAAGACTGTAGCAATGTCAAGCGGGCGGGTCACTCCATTAAGGCCAGTAGCAATAATATTACCGCTGCCCGATGCCTCCACTAAATCGCCTGGGCAAAAGTCCCAAAAATGACGGTTTGCGCCAGGGTTGGGCGAGGTAAAGGTAATGTCAGTGTTGGGACAGGAATTGTCAGGAATATTAAAACCCTGAGCTAATGTGAGTTGAGAATGGATAAGAAGCGTCAAACAGATGAATAAACTATAAAGCTTTTGAGAATGAATCATAAAAACAAACCTTTGAGAATAATATTTAATAGAATAGCAGGGTAACAAAATATTTTTTTGTTTAAATATAAATACTTTGAACAGTACGACACGAAGTAATTGATAGTTGAACTATAACTTATTAATTTTACGGTTTTGTATACAAACAGTTTGAGAATTTTGATGGTATTCGCGCTTTAAACAAGCACTAAGCCTACACTTTATGTAACCAACAAGTCTATTTTTTATTAAAAAATCCACCCTTTGTGAAACTCCCCCATTTGCCCCAACACCTGAGCCCAAAGCAGAAAAAAAATGCCCACTACTGGATGCATCTATTGCTTTTTGGCAGCAACCTGATTGGGTTAAGTTACATTTTTTTGGTTGCCTACTATAACAGACTTGCACTGGATGACTACTGCGAGCTGTACATGTACCAACGCCATGGTTTTTTCACCGCAGTAAAAATATGGTATAACCAATGGACGATCAGTGTAGCCCTCAAGCCTATCACGGTGTTTTTTATCAATGCCTCCAAATACATCCATTCTTTATGGGTATACATCATACTACTTACCACATTGTTTATTTGGGTGTTTTACCGCTTGATCAACACCATACAGCAAACGCTCAACTTACAAAAGCAGCCTTGGTTCAACCTTCAACTTTCTATTTTTATTTTTTGGGTACTGTTCAATAGTTTCTTTAATCCCAGTACTTACTTTTGGGTAACCGCTTCGGTAGGTTATTGCTTTACTTTGACCTGCTTTTTACAAATCATAACTTTTCTTTTAAGCCCTCCTAAACCTAAAGTACTCAGTTACTTTTTTACGGGTCTAAGTGCTTTATTTATTGGCAATGGCTCTATCAACCTGGCATTTACTTTATTGATCCTGCTAGGCTTGCTCATGCTTTTTCTATTGTTTGAGCACCCCTGGCAAGTAAACAAAAAACAACTGGTCAAAAAAGTATGCTTTGTGCTCGTGATCTGCCTCACAGGTATTACTGTTACCTTGCTGGCACCAGGCGTATATGCACGCAAAGCCATGTTTCCAGAAATTAGCATTGCTGAGGCTTTCCGTCGTTCTCTAGGGGCTATTCAGGTATTATCGGCACTTATTCAAGACAAACTTAAGTACTTTCTTATTCTGCTTCTTCCTATGGTCTATGTTGGCACTTTGTTTCGGACGCCCCATACTCAAAACGATGCCAAAGTAACAGGCTGGTTTCTGTTGGGCTTACCTTTACTGCTGATCATTATTTGGGTTGCCACCTTGCCCACCATATATGCCATAGGTAGCATAGGCCCCCTTAGATCACTTACTCATCTCAGCCTGTATATAGTGTGTTATGTAGTAAGTTTTGGTTTTTTGATAGGGTACCAGACTATGTTCTCTAAAAAACTGGCCTTTGTACTCGCCTGCAGTAGTTTTTTTTACCTTTGTGTGATTGGGCTAAAAAAAATAAAAGACGATGTGCCACAGGTAGCCCAATATGCCAAAAGCTATGACCAGCGGATGGCATATATAAAAAAGTTAAAAGCCCAAGGGCACACCCAAAAAGTAGTCCTTCCTCCACTAGCTCAACCCAACTATACCATCATTGCAACCGATGAATTGTCTCAATCGTCCAATTACTGGGTAAACAGTTGCCTGCAAAATGCCCTGGAGCTGAAATTTGAACTTACAGAACGCCAAACAAAAAAATAACCCCTGTATCTGTTTGCCACTTCTGCTAACATGTCATAAGTTTACACTTGTTTTTGGCTGATTGCTTGTGTACAAAAACAACTCATTGATTATCAGCACTCGACAATTAATAGATGCTACTTAGAGAAATACAAATACTTGTCAAAAAGGAAGCCTTGTTAGAATGGCGGGAACGCTACGCCCTTAATGGCTTATTGTTATATATTGTAAGTACAGTCATGATTACCTACTTGAGCTTTAACCTCAAGCAAGCTGTACTCTCCCCTCCTACCTGGAACACCCTCTTTTGGATCATTCTTTTGTTTACAGCTATTAATGCGGTAGCCAAAAGTTTTATGCAAGAACGTCAAGGCAGGCTCCTTTATTATTATACTCTGGTAAGTCCACAAGGCATTATTTTATCCAAAATCATTTATAATAGTTTGTTGATGTTGGTCATTGCCCTCATTGGCTTTGCTACCTATGCCTTGGTATTGGGTAACCCTGTGCAAGACACTGGGTTATTTATTTTTAATATGCTATTAGGAGGCATAGGGTTTTCGTCTACACTTACCATGGTATCCAGTATTGCTGCCAAAGCCAATAACAATGCAACTTTGATGGCCATCTTGAGCTTTCCGGTGATACTGCCCATGTTGTTGATGTTGATCAAAACTTCTAAAAATGCGATGGATGGCTTGGCAAGAAGCGCCAGCTTTGACGAAATACTTACCCTCATAGCCATCAACATGATTGTAGCTACGGTGTCTTTTATCCTGTTTCCATATTTGTGGAGGGGATAAGCAATAACTCACCCCATATTTGCAATAGGATATTTGAAAACTAAAAATTATCTTGCTAACTTCATAAAGATATAAACCATCACAAATACAATGGCAGTAAATAAAGAATCAGAAGAATTAATTTACGATCGTGCCAAGCATCATTTTATGGGTAAGTTTCCCAACATTTTACCTATAGAGCAAGCTTATGTTCATATCGGCATGTTTTTGGGCTGGATATTGGAACACAACATGTACAGCGAGTTGTTTGAAGACGAAGCAGGGCACCAAATCATTCGTTTCAAAGAACGCGAAATTACTGCCTCTATACTAAGCGCTATGTGGGATGGTTATTTGGGTGAAGATTTGTTTAATAACGAAGGGAATGAGTTTTCGAAAAGCTACTACCAGTCAGGAGAATACAAAAAAGACTATGAAGAGCTATTGGCTTCGAGCCTGCCCTCTTTTTATCACGTAGAAGATACCTGGGAAAACTACCACAAAATAGCTGAGCGAATCACTGAACGTTATGACAGATGGAAATCTTCGCCTAAAACTTAGTCTTACTCTCCTTCCTGCATTTTTTGGTAAACTGCCCAGGCTATTTTAAGTTTGAAGGGGTCGTACTCACCCTCAAAATGGGCGATAATCTCTTCTGGTTTTACCTCGCTCCCCTTGAGCCTTACTGTAGACAAAATTTGGTCAAGTTCTTGCCTACTGATAAACTTCAATAATTCTACCTCGTGCCCCAGCTCATACAATTGCACCAAATGCTCATAAATATCTGTCAGAGGTAAATTTTGCTCTTTAGCAATGTCTTCAGGGTTTAGGTCTTGCTCATAAAACTTGTAAGTAATCAAATACAACGCCCCTTCTACCTTTTCGCCATTATGGTACTGTTCTATCAAAAACTCACGAATGAGCTTCAGAAAATCTCTGCCAAACTGCTCCGCTTTTGGAGGGGTTACCCCCGAAATCATTTCCATATTGACAAGTGTCGTGGGGCGCCCTTTGGCAAGTTCGCTCAATGTATAATCATTGAACACCTCTTTGGCAGGTATATCGTGGGCAGTAGCTACTTCTTGCCTTAAAATGCGTAGTTTTTCAAACAACTCTTCGTACAACATCTCAGGCTTGCTGCGGGGTTGGTCACCTTTGCGGCTAAAATCAAACTCAGGTAGCGCCAGCTCCACTATGTAGTCTTCATACAACACCTTAGCACTCAAAGCTCCCCGTTTCAACACAAAATTGTCATCATAGGCTATGTCAAAAATACCCAGGTTAATCATTTGTTGTAAATAATCTTTCCATTCGGGATAACTGACATTTGCCGCCGAGCCAAAGGTTTTTATTTCATCGTAGCCCTGTTCGGCAATCAAGGCAGTTTTATTGCCTCGCAACACATCAATCAAAGTAGGCATTTGCACGGCTTCTTTGAGTCTGATACATGCTGACAACGCTTTTTTTGCTAATAATGTGGCGTCAAACCTGCTGCGAGGCTTGCGACATACATCGCAATTGCCACAATCTTCATGAACCGCTTCCCCAAAGTAATTCAATAAAATTCTACGTCGGCAAATGCTTGCCTCGGCATATTGCTGCATACGGGCAAGCTTTGCCATTTTTAGCTGATTGTTATCCAGTTCGTGGTTGGTTTTGCTTTCAGCAATTAAGGTACGCCAGTGAATCACGTCTTTGAAAGAGTAAAACAGAATCACATCGCTTATCTCCTGATCTCGCCCGGCACGCCCAATCTCTTGATAATAGCTCTCCAGGTTGCGTGGCATATTGTAATGAATAACAAAACGTACATTGTTTTTATGAATGCCCATGCCAAAAGCCACCGTAGCACATACAATGTGTACCTCATCATTGAGAAAACCGTGTTGTACCTGACTCCGCTCTTTGCTATTAAGCCCAGCGTGGTAACAACGCGCAGCAAAGCCTGCTTCCTGCAACTTTTTACTCATCTCTTCAGTTTCTTGCCGGGTAAGGCAATAAATCAACCCTGTTTGGTTGGGGCGGCTGTTCAAAAATCGAATGATGCGCTCTATTCTGTGAAAACCAGTAGTCACATTCATCCGAATATTAGGACGGTCAAATGATGCCGTAAACAGCTCATAATCGGTCAGTTGCAATTGATTTATAATGTCTTGCCGGGTAATGGTATCGGCGGTGGCGGTAAGTGCCACCATGGGCTTGGTAGGAAAAAACTCTTTGATTTTACTTAGTTTACTATATTCTGGGCGAAAGTCGTGCCCCCAGGCAGAAATGCAATGCGCTTCGTCAATGGCAAACATACTGACCTGAATAATTTTAAGAAAATTGAGAAAAGTCTCTGAGGTGAGCTTTTCGGGGGAAACATAAAGTAACTTGATTTCTTTATTAAAACACTTGTTCTCAATCAACTCTTGTGCTTCGTTACTCTGGGTACTGTTGAGGTAAGCCGCCGGAATATTGTATTGGGCAAGGGCTGCCACTTGGTTTTTCATTAAGGCAATCAAGGGGGACACTACTACACAAAGCCCGTTGAACATCAGTGCAGGTACTTGATAACAAAGTGACTTCCCTCCTCCAGTAGGCATCAGGGCAAATACATCTTTACCTTCCAGAATAGCACTGATAATTTCTTTTTGCAAAGGGCGAAATCGGGAATACCCAAAATAGTCCTTAAGTATTTTTTCTGATTCCTGAACAAGCATTAGTTAGTCAATTGGTTTGTTAAAATTACAAACTTATGCTAATAAAAGCAATGCAAAAATGCTAAAATATACCATTCATAAAAGGATTCTGCTATTTAAATGGGCAATATTTTCATCAATGGTGAAGCTACTTAAAAATGGGGTGATTGCTTGATGGTTTGATGGTTCGCAAAGCAGTTAAAAACAGCGGCTGACGCACCTCATTGTGCCATTGTAGACAATTCAACCCTAAATCATACACAAGTTGTTTTTCAAAGTCTAAGGTCAGCAGTGCTCAGGTCACCCTGTGGTAAGACTTGAGCAAGAGGTAATTGTTTGAGTTGAAGTGGCCCTACGTGTGCCGTTGTAGACAATTCAACCCTAAAAACAGCCTCCACATATTGGCATTAAGGCTTTAGCCAGACCAATACCCTACCCTAAAACCCATACACAAGTTGTTTTTCAAAGTCTGAGGTCAGCAGTGCTCAGGTCACCCTGCGGTAAGACCTGAGCAAGAAGTCATTGTTTGAGTTGAAGTGGCCCTACGTGTGCCATTGTAGACAATTCAACCCTAAAAACAGCCTCCACATATTGGCATTAAGGCTTTAGCCAGACCAATACCCTACCCTAAAACCCATACACAAGTTGTTTTTCAAAGTCTTGGGTGAGCAGTGCTCAGGTCGCCATGCGGTAAGACCTTCGCGAGAGGTAATTGTTTGAGTTGAAGTGGCCCTACGTGTGCCGTTGTAGACAATTCAACCCTAAAAACAGCCTCCACATATTGGCATTAAGGCTTTAGCCAGACCAATACCCTACCCTAAAACCCGTACACAAGTTGTTTTTCAAAGTCTGAGGTCAGTAATGCTCAGATCGCCCTACGGTAAGGCCTTCGCGAGAGGTAATTGTTTGAGTTGAAATGACTCCCTACCTGTACCGTTGTAGATAAAAAGCAACTTCCACATATTGGCATTAAGGCTTTAGCCAGACCAATACCCTACCCTAAAACCCGTACACAAGTTGTTTTTCAAAGTCTGAGGTCAGCAATGCTCAGGTCACCCTGCGGTAAGACCTGAGCAAGAAGTCATTGTTTGAGTTGTCCCTACGTGTGCCGTTGTAGACAATTCAACCCTAAAAACAGCCTCCACATATTGGCATTAAGGCTTTAGCCAGACCAATACCCTACCCTAAAACCCATACACAAGTTGTTTTTCAAAGTCTGAGGTCAGCAATGCTCAGGTCACCCTGCGGTAAGACCTGAACAAGAGGTAGTCCTATCACCCCCTAACCTAGTAAACACAAAAGCGTTTGAAGGCATGTTATACAGCGAAATTCATCGATTTTACAATCAAAAAAACAAATAACCCAAGTCGTTTTAATTCACCTACAAATTAGGCTTATGCAGAAGAAAGCCAAAACCTAGCATCAGCACCTAAAACCCATACACAAGTTGTTTTTCAAAGTCTGAGGTCAGCAATGCTCAGGTCACCCTGCGGTAAGACCTGAGCAAGAAGTCATTGTTTGAGTTGTCCCTACGTGTGCCGTTGTAGACAATTCAACCCTAAAAACAGCCTCCACATATTGGCATTAAGGCTTTAGCCAGACCAATACCCTACCCTAAAACCCATACACAAGTTGTTTTTCAAAGTCTGAGGTCAGCAATGCTCAGGTCACCCTGCGGTAAGACCTGAGCAAGAAGTCATTGTTTGAGTTGAAGTGGCCCTACGTGTGCCGTTGTAGACAATTCAACCCTAAAAACAACCTCCCCGGTCACCCTTCATTAAGACCTAAGCAAGAGGTAGTCCTATCACCCCCTAACCTAGTAAACACAAAAGCGTTTGAAGGCATGTTATACAGCGAAATTCATCGATTTTACAATCAAAAAAACAAATAACCCAAGTCGTTTTAACTCACCTACAAATTAGGCTTATGCAGAAGAAAGCCAAAACCTAGCATCAGCACCTGCGTACATTCAATCATGAACTATCATACCGAAATAGCTTTTGCCCTTAAAGTATTGCAAGATGCTGAAGGTAATGACTTTGACGAAGACAAAATGCAAGCAATCGTACAACAAGAAGCTGATTATATGCGAGTGTTTTTGCCACAGCCTTACACGCTCGCTCATATTTGCCACCTTGCTCAAAATGCTTTATATGGCTTAGACAGAACTATAGCTATAGAGAAGTCCATTATTGCCAAAGAAAAACGTTACGAAGAATTAAATCAACAGTTGGAAAAATTATCGGCTGGCAAGCTTTGGTTTTTCCAGAAAAAGAAGAAACAAAAAACACAAGATTTTCAAACATTGCTGGCTGATCTTCAACAAGAAATATATCAATGCATGGAAGAAGTTCAATCACCTTCAGCCGCACCTTGGGAACGAGATAGAATCGAGCTTTGCCACATATTTGGTCAGCTTTTATGCCCTCCTACCCTTGACAATACTGAAGAGTTTGAGCAAATATTATGTAACGAAATTCACCGGTTTTATGGGCAAAAAGCCAAATACTTTGAATCCTTATATAATTGATTCATAAAACGACACCCTCACCAAACTTTATTTGGCTTTATTAAGCATTACTAATACAATATTAACCTTCCATTCATTCACTCCTAATGAGCAAATGTTGCGCTTTGTTTGGCAACAAAACCCTTATCATATAACACAATAAGGATAAAGTTATACTCTACGGCTAAACCTTACCAGATTATTGCCATACCTACCTTTCTTTTGTGCAACTCTTTTGCGCTCTATATTTTTTTTATCATTTTTAGCCTCTTTCAAAAAAGTAATTCAATTATCAATTATCAATAAAATACAATGGTGTTTCACACAGGCTATGTGGAAGCATCGCTATTTGAAAATCACTAAAATGCAATGAAAGTTTTAAAATTCGGAGGTACTTCGGTGGGTTCACCTGAGAGTATCAAAAGTGTAAAAGACATTGTACGCCAATACCAAGAAGGCGGACAAAAAATCGCAGTAGTTGTTTCCGCCCTCAAAGGAACGACGAATGCCTTGGTAGAAATGGGGCAAAAAGCCCGTTTGAACGACACCACCTACCAAACGATTTTAACAAACACTGAAAACCATCACTACGATACCATCCGAACGCTTATTCCTGTGGCAGTGCAAAGCAAACTTTTGTCAGGCGTAAAGGTGCTGTTCAACGAAATAGGTGAGCTGTTACAAGGAATTTCATTGCTTCGCGAATGTTCGCCCCGCACCTTGGACATGCTGCTAAGTTTTGGCGAACGTCTTTCGTCCTTGATTGTGAGCGAGTACCTCAAAATAGAGGGCATTCAAGCGGTGCAGGTAGATGCCCGACAACTCATAGAAACCAACGACCAATACAACAAGGCAAGGGTAAACACCGAAGCAACCAACCAAAAAATACGTCACTACTTTGATGCCCTCAACGGGGTGGCAGTAGTGACTGGATTTATAGCAGCTACTGCTCAGGGCGATACTACTACCCTTGGGCGAGGTGGCTCTGACTATACGGCGGCTATCTTAGGGGCTGCATTGTATGCTAAAGAGATAGAAATATGGACAGATGTAGACGGCATGATGACTGCTGACCCACGCGTAGTGAAACGGGCTTTTTCGCTAGAACACTTGTCTTACGAAGAGGCCATGGAATTATCTCACTTTGGGGCAAAAATCATTTACCCTCCTACCCTGCAACCTGCCATTTCTCAAAATATTCCATTAAGAATAAAGAATACTTTTAACCCCGATTTTGCTGGCACACTCATTGGTCAGGCAAGTGCACAAGGACAGTTTCCAGTCAAAGGAATATCGTCTATAGCACACATTGCTTTATTGCGAGTAAGTGGCAGTGGTATGGTAGGGGTACCTGGAGTATCGTCGCGTATCTTTGGAGCGTTGGCCCAGCATCAGATCAATATAGTATTGATTAGTCAGGCTTCATCTGAGCATTCTATTTGCTTTGCAGTAGCTCCTGAAGACGCTAAAGAAGCTAAAGAGGTGATAGAGGAAGCTTTTTCACTTGAAATTCAAGCCAAAAAGGTCAATAAAGTTTCTATCGAGCAAGACTTGTCAGTGGTGGCAATTATAGGCGAGCACATGCGCCGTATGCCGGGTATTTCGGGCAACTTGTTTACTGCATTGGGCAACAATGGTATCAATGTGGTGGCTATAGCGCAGGGTTCGTCTGAACTAAACGTATCTACGGTCATTGCCACCAAAGATTTGGCGAAAGCCCTCAATGCTTTGCATGAGGCTTTCTTTTTGTCGAACACCAAAACCATTCATATATTTATGTTAGGGGCTGGTTTGATCGGCAATACATTGCTGCACCAATTACACCAACAAAAAGAGTATTTGTTGCAAGAACAAGGCATCAATATTAACCTGGTAGCCCTTGCCAACTCTAAAAAAATGCGCTTTGATGAAAATGGGCTGGATATTTCTCTGAGCAAAGATGAGCTGTTGGCCACTGGCGAAACATCTGATACACAAGCTTATATCAATAAAATGAAAGCGCTCAACCTGCCCAACAGCATTTTTGTAGATTGTACTGCAGCCCATATCGCCATTGACTACTACGAAGACATTCTCAAATCCAGTATCTCAATCGCTACGCCTAACAAGCTTGCCAACTCAGCCGACTACCTTACTTACCAAAGGCTAAAGCAAGCAGCTTTGTTGCATGGGGTCAAGTTTTTGTACGAAACCAATGTAGGGGCTGGGCTTCCGGTAATCAATACCCTGAATGACCTACAAAACAGTGGAGACAAAATACATAAAATAGAAGGGGTATTATCGGGTACACTTTCTTATATCTTCAACAACTTTGACGGAAGTACCCCATTTAGTGAAATAGTAAAAGACGCTAAAAATAAGGGGTTGACTGAACCTGACCCTCGTGATGATCTCAACGGACAAGATGTGGCACGTAAGATTTTGATTCTTGCCCGCGAAGTAGGTTGGGCACTTGAGCCAGACCAGGTACAAGTAGAAAATATTTTGCCGCAAAGTTGTTTGGATGCAGCTTCGGTAGAACAGTTTTTTGATGCGCTGGAGCAAGCGAATGGAGTTTTTCAGGAAAGGGTGGAACAAGCAGCCAAGGAAGACAAAAAACTACGCCTGGTAGCGGTGCTTGAAAACGGTGAAGCCAAAGTAAAACTGGAGGCAGTAGATAGTACCCACCCTTTTTATACTTTACGAGGCAGCGATAACATGATTGCTTTTACTTCGCAACGTTATCAAAGTCAACCTTTGGTCATTAGAGGACCAGGCGCAGGAGCCGATGTAACAGCGGCAGGAGTGTTTGCCGAAATCATAAGCGTGCGTCATTATTTGGGACAAAGCAGCTATAAGTTTAACCTCAGCATCAACAAAGTATAAGGTTATGGGAAAGAAAATCAAAGTATTTGCTCCAGCTACTGTGGCCAATGTAGCCTGCGGCTACGATGTATTGGGCTTTGCCATTGACAGCCCCGGCGATGAAGTAGTAGTAGAGCTAAAGGACGAACCGGGAGTAGAGATTGTGGCAATTACTGGAGACGGTGGCAAACTGCCTACCGATACTACCTCAAACACTGCTGGCGTGGCTATGCAACAATTGATCAAAAAAACTGATTATGAAGGGGGTGCCAAAGTTTGGCTTCACAAAAAAATGCCTTTAGGCAGTGGGTTGGGCTCTAGTGCGGCAAGTTCAGCAGCTGGAGCTTTTGCCATGAACCAACTCTTGGACAAACCATTTACCTCCGCCGAACTGGTCCCTTTTGCTATGGAAGGGGAACGCCTTGCCTGCGGAGCCGCTCACGCCGACAATGTAGCCCCTGCCCTCATGGGTGGTTTTGTGCTCATCAGAAGTTATGCTCCGTTAGACATTGTCCCCATAGATACTCCAGAAAGTTTGTATTGTACTGTGATACATCCACAAATAGAAGTAGCTACTAAGGATGCCCGACAGATTTTGAAAAAAGACATTCCTTTGACTGATGCAGTGACACAATGGGGAAATGTAGCAGGCTTGATTGCAGGCTTATACCGCAAAGATTATGGACTGATTAGTCGCTCACTGCAGGATGTAGTGATAGAACCCGTGCGTTCATTATTGATTCCTTCTTTTGGCGAAATAAAAGCGGCTTCGCTCAAAGCCGGAGCGTTGGGTTGCGGTATTTCAGGCTCAGGACCTTCTATTTTTTCGCTTTGCCAGCATCAAGAGGTAGCCCTTGAAATAGCCCACATTCAGGCAAAGATTTTTGCTGATATGGGGGTCACCAGCGAAACCTATACTTCGGCAATTAATCAAAATGGTCCAATAGTAATGAAGTAACAAATTAAAAGCTGCAAGTAGCTACAGTTTTGGGGCAAGTGTTTAATAAAACTTGTGGCTTATAGCTTGCCCCTTGCAGCTTTTTATCTCAAAGAATTTTCAAAAATGCAATTATATAGTACTCAAAAACAAAGCAAGGAAGTAAGCTTTCAACAAGCGATCTTTCAGGGGCTTCCGCCCGATAATGGTTTATATGTGCCCAAGCAGGTACCTACCCTGCCTGCTAGTTTTTTCGACAACATCGAATCGTTGTCTTTACCAGAAATAGCCATTGAAGTAACTAAAGCCCTGTTGGGCGATGAAATACCTGAAGCTGACCTTGAGCGTTGTGTACGCACAGCAATCAATTTTGATGCTCCTGTCAAGAAGTTAGACGAACAGGTATATGTACAAGAGCTTTTTCACGGACCTACACTTGCCTTCAAAGATTTTGGGGCACGTTTTATGGCACAACTGATGGGCTATTGGCAAACCAAACAAGCCACTGATGCTTCAGCTACTCAAACACAAGATATTCATATTTTGGTAGCCACTTCGGGCGATACTGGCGGGGCGGTAGCCCAAGGCTTTTATCAAGTACCTGGTATCAAGGTGGTGGTACTTTACCCGGCAGGTAAGGTGAGCCCTATTCAGGAAAAGCAGTTTAGCACGCTGGGCGAAAACGTGACCGCGATAGCCATTGACGGTACTTTCGACGACTGTCAGAAACTAGTCAAGCAAGCTTTTCTCAACGATGAACTAAGAAATCAACTACCGCTGTCATCGGCTAACTCCATCAATATCAGCCGATTGATTCCCCAATCGTTTTATTATTTTTATGCTTATGCGCAACTCAAGCATTTGGGCAAAAAACTAGTATTTACTGTGCCTAGTGGCAACTTGGGTAACCTATGTGGAGGGTTGCTTGCTCAACAGATGGGCTTGCCTGTTCATGGCTTTGTTTCGGCAACCAATAAAAACAATGTATTCCCTCAGTTTTTGCAAAGTGGCGAGTTTACTCCTCACCCGTCGTTTGCTACCATTTCTAACGCGATGGACGTGGGCAACCCCAGCAACTTTGCCCGGATCAAAGAGTGGTTAGGTGATGATTATCAAGCGTTTGAAGGGAAAATCACCGGGAAGTATTACAACGATGAGGAAACCAAAGAAACCATCAAAAAGGTGTTTGCGCATAGCCAATATGTGCTAGACCCTCACAGTGCCATTGGCTATCGTGCTACTCAAGAGTACCTTGCCAACAAAGACGATGATATAGTAGGGGTGTTTTTGTCTACCGCCCACCCCGCTAAATTTCTGGAGGTAGTAGAACAAACCATCGGACAGAAGTTGCCAATACCCGAAAAATTGCAAGAGGTAATGGATAACCCCAATAAAAACCTGACGATGTCTAACAGTTTTGAGGAGTTTAAAGCATACTTGATGAAAGCATTTGCAGAGGCATAAAATCAACCTAAGGAATGGTGAAAAAATAAATTTCTATAGTTTACAAAATATTTTGAAGCTAGACGCGGCACGGCAATATCCAGTGGATATTGAGCGAGCTTGAGGGATGGTCGGCTAATAGCAGCGCTATTCGGCTATTTTTTAACAAAGTATAGCAACAAAAGATGAGGTTAAGAATGTAAATTTATTTTGGAAGCATTCCTAAGATCAAGCTTGGCGCTTGGTCTTTTTCATTATTTCTTTTTGTCTGCGTTGGCTTTTGGTTTGTTTGGTATCATTTTCACCTCTATCAGGGGTTTGGCTACCTTTGGAGTCTTTTTCTTGGGCTTGTTTTTTTTCTTGTTGCTACTTGAGTCTTTCAGGGTATTGGCTACACTATCGCTCATTGCTTTCATTTTTTCGGCTACTTCTGTGTAAATGTCTTTCATGTGATTCATGTTTTCAAAGTAGTAGTCATAGCTTTTGTAGTAACGGGTACTGTCTGTTTTATACTTTTTAAATATATCCACTTGTGCTTTGAAATAAGCTACCTGTGCCGAGTCACGTAACAAATACCGGGATGCATCTATTTTTGATTCTTCGAGGTGAATATCTACCAACATATTCACCATTTCTTTTTTAGGTATAATGTCTTTAGGTATCTCTTTTTTGTTAGAGCAGGCCACTATCAAAACCACTATACAGGTATAAATGAAATTTTTCACAAGGGTATCGTCAAAGAGTTATTAAATAATTGGCAAAAAATAATAGACTTTACCAAAGTTGTATCATTGATTTTGAAACCGTACACTTTTTTATAGCAGATAAGTCTTGATTTTTTTAATAGTTTTACAGCATAACAATAGCTGCTAATCTGTTGAGTTGTAGAATAAAACCTGGTTTCGTTTCCCTCAGGCATCCGTTCATTTCCCCGAATCAAGTTCGGGATCATGGATTTTCTTTAGCTAAAAAAACGAACCAAAAAAAGCCACCGCTGTAGTTTGCCTGGCTAAAATTTGTTTCATTACGCCGAAACAGCTCAAACTCGCCTGCGGCTCAAACAGTGATCTGTTTTTACGGCTTCATTTCTCAAACCGATAGCTACAGCTTCGCTGTGCTGAGCTCACCGAAGGTAATTTCTTAACGCCCACAAACTAAGGCGGAAAGTAAAGATGCTGTTTTTCAAGCACTTTTGAGACTGATAAAATTAAACTCTGCACAAGTATTAGTAGTGAAAAATTAGTGTACGGTTTTGAAATCATTGATAAAGCCTATTCGTATATAGATCGCAATATGCTACTATTTAGTAGTTAGTGATCTGGAAAAAATAAGATGTGCCAATTCAAGAAAATATATTGTTCTCAAACGATTCAAAAAAAACGGTGCATAGCCAAAGCTATGAAACTTTTTTTTTGAGAAGAATGAGGGCAATAGATACACTTTAATGGCTCAAATTATTTATGAAAGATCACTTACAGTATACATTTCGGCAAGTTTTTCTACCACATAGTCTACCTCTTCTTTGGTATTGTAGCGACTAAATGAAAAACGCACCGCTCCACGGTCTTTGGGTCTGTCCAAAGCCCTCAATACATGTGAACCTACATCTGAACCACTAGAGCATGCACTGCCACCAGAGGCAGAAATTTGATGAATGTCCAGATTAAACAGTAACATGTCGGCATTGTCGGTAGGTGGCAAACATACATTTAAGACAGTATACAAGCTTTTGTCAAGGTTGCCACTTTCACCATTAAAATCAACCCCCGCAATTTTATGTTTCAACTGCTCAATCATATATAATTTTACCTGCTCGATGCTTGTCCGGTGCTCGTTCATTTCTTCATAAGCAAGCTCTAGCGCTTTTGCCAAACCAATAATTCCATAAAGGTTTTCGGTACCACCTCGCATATTACGTTCCTGGGCTCCCCCATATATCATAGGTTTAATCTTGGCATCAGCATTTACATACAAAAAGCCCACCCCTTTGGGTCCGTGAAACTTATGGGCTGAGCCTACCACAAAGTCAACATTAAGCTTTTGTAAATCATGTACATAGTGTCCCATTGTTTGCACCGTGTCTGAATGGTACAATGCCTGATACTCTTTGCATAGTTCACCAATACGCTCCATGTCGGTCAGGTTACCCACCTCATTGTTGCCGTGCATCAACGATACCAAGCTACGGCTATTGCCTTGCAAAAGATCGCGTAGGTGGTCATAATCAATGTTTCCTTTACCGTCAGTATTGACCATACTGAGCTTAACTTTACCTATCTTTTGCAAGTGTTCCAGGGTATGCAAAACGGCGTGGTGCTCTAGTGGAGAGCTAATAGCGTGTGTAAGATTAAATGTATCTATGCTACGCTTAATGGCAAAGTTGTCGGCTTCGGTGCCACCAGAAGTAAAAAATATTTCAGAAGGAGAAGTATTCAGTAAATCAGCCACTTTTTTTCTTGCCTTCTCAATGGCGGATTTAGTTTTACGCCCATGCGAATGTATAGACGAGGGGTTGCCAAAGTGTTCTTTCATGTAGGGCACCATAGCATCCAATACTTCAGGAGCCAATGGGGTAGTTGCGGCATTGTCAAAATAAACGCTCATACTCATAACAAAAAATATATCTTTCCTTAAATGCTGTAAGCAGTTCTTCATAAAGGAGATGTTCCTTCATAGGTTATTTTATACTTTTTTTATTTCAAATAACCTTTTTTTTCAAAATTACGGATATTTTTTGGATGATTTCAAGAAAAAAAAGGTAAAAAAAATTACCCAACCTTTGCAAGTTGGGTAATGTATATTTTGTATAAACTGTATTTATCGCAATTATGAATTGTCTTTTGCTGTTACAATTTCACGTATGTCGTCAATTATCTTATTTGCCAAATTATCAGCGGTAGACATAGAAGCGGCTTCAGCATAAATACGAATGATAGGTTCGGTATTGGACTTGCGTAAATGTACCCAAGACGACTCAAACTCTATTTTTACCCCATCAATGGTAATCACATCGTGGGCTTTGTATTTTTCCTGAATATCATTGAGTATTGCCGAGGTGTCTATTTCGGGAGTCAAAGATATTTTGTTCTTTGAGATCTGATATTTAGGGTATTTGGCTCTCAACATAGATACTGGCTTTTCACTTTTTGCCAGGTGAGTCAAAAACAAGGCAATGCCTACCAAAGCATCACGCCCGTGGTGCAAATCAGGGTAAATAATCCCTCCGTTGCCTTCACCCCCTATTACCGCGTCTACTTCTTTCATTTTGGTCACTACATTCACCTCTCCTACTGCCGATGTATGATACTCTTGTCCTGCTTTCTCGGTCAGTTCTTTGAGGGCTTTGGTAGAAGAAAGGTTAGAGACAGTAGCCCCTGGATTATGCGACAATATATAGTCTGAAATGGCCACCAACGTATACTCTTCGCCAAACATAGAGCCATCTTCACACACAAGCGCCAAGCGGTCTACGTCGGGGTCTACCACAATACCCAAGTCATAGTCGCCATTTTCTACCTCTCTCGAAATATCCCTAAGGTTTTCAGGAATGGGCTCAGGGTTATGAGGAAACAAACCATTAGGCTCACAATACAAGCCCTTTACTTCTTTTACACCCAAAGAGTGTAACAACATAGGAACTGCTATACCTCCAGTAGAATTTACACAATCCAAGGCTATTCTAAAGTTGCGAGCTTCAATGGCTGCTTTGTCTACCAACGGTAGTTCCAATATCGCCTCAATATGTTTGTGGATGTATTCGCGGTTTACGCTGTAGTCTCCTAACTTTTTGGTTTCAACAAACTCAAAATCTTCTGCGTCAGCAATTTCAAGTATTTTTTCACCATCAGCTGCCGAAATAAACTCACCTTTGTGATTCAACAACTTGAGGGCATTCCATTGAATAGGGTTATGGCTGGCAGTAATAACGATTCCTCCACCGGCTTCTTCCATGACTACCGCCATTTCTACAGTGGGGGTAGTAGACAATTCAAGATCGACCACATCTATTCCAAGCGACTGAAGGGTAGAAGCTGCCAATTTTGTGATCATTTCGCCCGATGGGCGAGCGTCACGACCAATTACCACTTTATGGTTTTCAGAGTTTTCTTTTAACCAGATGCCATAAGCAGCTGCAAATTTTACTACATCTACCGGGCTTAAAGTGTCTCCAGGTTTTCCGCCAAGGGTACCCCTAATACCAGAAATTGATTTGATGAGTGTCATTAAACAAAATTAGAATTATAAATATAGCTGTGGAAGAATTATCATGTTTTAATTTGTTCAAAATCACCCTCTTCCATAGCATTTCAATGTATCATAACTTTTGGTAATTTTATGCAAATAAAATGCATAAAACACACTGTATTTAGCTGATCAGGCAGTAGCTACTTGATCATCTTTTGTCTCATTTTCGCAAGCTCCCACTGGCTTTCCACATACGCCACATTCTACTCCATCTTTTAGCAACAATGGGTTTTGTGAAGCACAAGTACCTTTGATTTCTTTACCTCTTATTAGCAAGCCGATACTCATCAGCACGGCAAATAAAATCATTACGGCAATAGCTAAAACAACTGTCATAGTATTTTGTATTAAATATTTGAAAGTATATAAATCTATATACTTCGAACATAATTCAGGAGTCGAGTGTTCACTTGCTGGCTCATTATTAAAAAAAAATCCATTAGTAGTTACAAATGAACTGTTGCAAAACTACTATTTTATTCACAAACGTTTGCGTTTTTTCCTAAAAAATCCCACTCATTGTATCCTAAGTTACTGATAACCAATAATTACCTAACAACAGTAGTTTTATTGCTCTAGTTTAGTAGCAATCTCACTTCCGACGGTAGAGCCCAACGCTATTCCCATACCATTGAGACGGGTGCCTATGACTATATTCTCTGAGACATTTTCCATAATGGGACGCTTGCCGCTTTGCCCAAAAGCCATAATACCTGCCCAGGTATGCTCCACTACAAAGTTTTGCTGTGGTAAAATAACGCTGCTTAATTTTTCTTGAAGATGCTGGGCTATTTGTTGATTCAGCTCAAAACTTGCGGTGGCTTCACCCTCAAAGTCAAGGTTACGCCCTCCTCCAAATATTATCCGGTTTTCGAAGTTACGGAAATAATAATAGCCTTCGTCGAAGTGATAAGTACCCTTAAATTTAAGATTGGCAATAGGTTCGGTTACCAATACAATGCCTCTGCCTGGTTTGATGTCCAGTTCAGGTAATAGCTTTTGAGTAAAAGCATTGGTACATACTGCAGTTTTGCTGGCAATAAACACGACCTCTTGCTGTGACAAGTGTCCAGAAGTACTGATTTCTACCTGACCACCAGTATCTTCTATGGCGGTTACCTTACATCCATTGACTATTTCTACTCCTTTTTGGGTGGCACATTGCAATAATGAACGCATCATGTTTCCGGTATGAATTTGAAACTCATAAGGAGTAAATATAAGATGGGCTACTTGGCTTGTGTCAAATCCTAGTTCTGTGATCTTGCTATCGGGTAATTTCTCAAAAACCTTTTCATTGCCAAACAACGGTCGCAACAAATCATTTATATATTCAACTTTCTCTAAGGCATTGGCATTCAAAGCTTCGTATTTTTCGCCTTTAAGCAGTAATTCAGAGCCCCCAAAGTTTTTACGCCCCATAGCGTCTGCCCCTAACCTGTTTTGCAACTTTTGCAAACCGCTCCAACGTTGTTCTACCAGCTTCAACACCTCGTGTTCGCCCATCACTTCAATATCACTCAATAACTCGGTTACACTACCAAAGCAACCAAAACCTGCGTTTTTTGTACTTGCTCCAGTAGGAAAGATGCCCTGCTCAAGCACCAACACTGAGGCTTGTGGGTGATTTTCTTTGAGTGTAATAGCAGCTGATAACCCTACAATGCCGCTGCCTACAATAATATAGTCATATTCTAGAAATGATTGTTGTTCCCAAAAACTTAGCATAATTATCTATCTTTATAATATTGTTTCTCTTAACTTCTAATTGTACTCTACCCAGTTTTTTGCTCTGGGTTTGATTTCATATTTTTTTGGAGTAAAGCACAAATACTCCCATTTTTGGTTAAATATTATGTGTAAGCTCTTGAACTATTATTAAACAAGTGCTTGGCATGTAGTCGTCGAAGAGAGTAATTGGGATGCAAAATGAATCATTTTTTTATAGAATCAATAATAGTTTGAATCTGCAATGAAATGACGAGGTGTTGAAAGTGTAGCCGTTGGCAGAGCCCCTAGGCTTGCACTCGGGGAATTTATAAATAGTTATTGGTTTTGACCATAGCTATGCTCGCAAAATTTGCCAAGCCTCTACTCAAAAACACGTACTTTATTTACTAATTGCTCCTCAATTAAACTGCATAAACTCACTTATATTTTTTATCTGCCAGTGCCTTAATCTCTCAATAAATTGTGATGAATTTTGTTTTCTTACATGCTTCGAATTTATCCCGCAAGGAACCATTACCTTTCGCTTTTTGAAGATCGCCAAAGAACAAGCTTTATCAAAATTCCTACTTTACCCAATTAGAAGCTAGAGTACTAGAATACCAGGCTGTTTACAATGGGGATTTCTGTTACTTGTGCAATGAAGTTATGTCTCATAGGTAAATAGCATTTTTGGAGTTTTGGTCAAAACAAAAATCTTATTTCCTTTATTTCTTACTAACCTAAAAAATAGTAGGGTAGAATATTCTAATTGCATCTCACCAAGCTTTTTGGTTATTTATACAATTAATCCGCAATGTTAACAGTAAAATCCCGTATTTGGTAACCCGTTGATAGATTTTTAGTCGGAAACCTTCTTATTATCGTTCCTAAGTTTTACTAGATTTACCCTTGTTATGAAACCTTACATACACATACACTACGCTTATGTTCCACAGGTAAAAGCTCATTTTTCGCTCGAAGATTTATTACAACAGCTGCCAAAAAACTTGCATGAAGGTATTATGCGCTATGTGTTTGACAAAGACAGGTATGTGCATGCACTAGGAAAATATCTGCTTCAGCAACAATTGATTTTTTTCGGCATTCCTCCCGAAAGGCTCTCTCAGCTCACCAAGACTACTTATGGCAAACCTGTGCTCCCTGGCAAACCTTTTTATTTTAATATATCGCACTCGCATGAACTGGTCGCCTGCGGAGCCACGCTTGATGGTAAACTGGGGCTGGATGTAGAACACCAGAGATCAATTACAATGAATGATTTTGAAAGTTATTTTACGAAACCGGAATGGCAGAAAATAAAGGAAGATGATACGCTCCACACTTTTTTTGAAATATGGACCAAAAAAGAAAGTGTTATGAAAGCAGATGGTAGGGGAATGTATTTGTCACTAGACACTATAGACACGTTGCAAAACCCAGTAAGGCTGACTGATGCCTCAAAAACATGTTGGTTTTTGCAAGAGTTACACTTGGGTACAGCGTACAAAGCTTGTTTGTGTACTATTGAACCAGCCAGGGAGGTGGTTTTAAAAAAAATGATTTGAGAAACCTAATCTATTCCTTGACTTCCCAAATCAATTTTAGACATTATACAGTAATACTTTGAGACGCCTTTGCATAACCGTTGATCAACTTACCACAACAGTGGCAGGTAAACGGACTACTCATGTCAGTTTCTGACACATTGTAGTTAAAGGTGACTTCTTCTGTCTCGTTAAGGTCTCGTAGTGCCACCAAATGGTTGCCTTTTACCTCTACCGAGGGTTGGCAATCGTGGTTGACATATTGCCCTAGTTTGTCTTCTATGTGCTTCGATTCACCTATTTGAATAGAAGTACGTGTAGGGTAAGGTAGTATGTCGCCTGTTAAAACCATAACTACTTCTCCTTTTTTGTGACTCTTGGACGTAAAAAGCCCCTTGAAACCGTTATTATTGATAATATTCATAATAGAGAGTTGATTTCACTTGTATTACAAGCTAATTAAAAAAAATATTGATTGATTATTTAATAGTTATTTGCTCCTGAATAGCTTCTTTAATTCGCTGGGACAACAATTGAACATGGGGTTGCCCCAACATAGTAAAGTGATTGCCCGATACATTCAATAGTTCGAAGCCTGCTGTTGTAAATTCGTTCCAGTCACCTACATTTACTCTAAAAAATTTGTCCAGATAGCCGCTTATTTTATTCTCTTCAGGGCATATAAGCAGGATAGGGATGTTGAGTAAATCTTGCGTCGAATAAGACGATGAGACATCGTTGATACACACCTTTAAAAAACGTTTCAACTCTGACATACTTACTTCTATGCCATCGTCTGTTAGTTGTTGGTGTATGTACTCTAGTTGAGTAGCCTTGCTTTTTCTGCTAAGTGCTTGTGGACTTACCTCTAACTGATGCCCAAAATAGCGGGCATAAATGGTAGTGCTCAACGCCAGGTACATTTCTGGGGTAGCATACTCCCCTATCAACTCACGAAAACTATTTATAGGTGCTATGACATCTAAAACAATGAGTTTTTGGGGTGGATTATTTTTTAATTGCAATTGCCTTGCCATTTCATAGGCTACACGCCCTCCTGCTGAGTATCCTGCTAAAATATAAGGACCTTGAGTCAATTTTTGAATAGCTTGAACATATACTTCTGCCATTTTTTCAAAAGATAAAGGCTCTGTCACTCCATCGAAAGCTGGGTTTTGCAACACATATACAGGGTGATCTTGGTCAAGTGACTTAGCCATTTCAAAGAAACTCAACGGGTTGCCTCCTGCGCCTGGTACACAAAAAATAGGGATACCTTTTTGTTGGTCATTCATCTTAAGGGCAATTTCAAGCGATGTTCTTTGGCTCACCATAGCCGCCTGTAGTGCAACAGTAGCCGCCTTGAATATAACAGAAACAGGCAACTGGGTATAGTAAGAAGCATTGATCTTGGCAATCAACCGAACGGCTAAAATAGACTGCCCTCCCAGCTCAAAGAAGTTGTCGTGTACGCCTATTTTCTCTACACCAAGTAGCTCGTGCCAAATAGCCGCAATGTTTTGCTCGATAGAAGTAGTAGGTGCTACATAAGCTTGACGGTCACTTGAACGGAAGTCGGCCTTGGGTAATGCTTTTTTATCTAACTTACCGTGGGTATTCATTGGTAATTCGCCCATAGGCACCACCAACGAAGGAATCATGTAATGAGGTAGCCATTCTTTTGCATAAGCAAGCAACTCCTCTTGTTCAAATTGTTCTTGTTGGGGCACCACATAAGCTACCAATTGCTTATTGTTCTTATGTTTTTTCACCAGTAATACACCGTCTTTGATCAACCCTGATTGACGCAGCACATTTTCTATCTCGCTCAACTCTATACGGTAGCCCCTTATTTTGACTTGTTCGTCTTTTCTTCCCAAAAACTCAATGTTCCCATTAGGCAACCATCTGCCCAAATCTCCGGTTTTATATATTCTTTCCCCCTCGGCAAAAGGATTTTCCGGAAAATTTTCACGGGTTAGTTTGGGGCGATTTAAATATTTTTGCGCCAAACCGGTTCCTCCAATGCAAATCTCACCAACCACACCCACTGGTTGCAACTGATTTTTTTCGTTTACAATATAGATGGGCTTATTAGCTACTGGTTTGCCTATCAAAGAAGCTTGAGTTTGATTGGTAATGATGTTGAAAGTAGCCGCCACGGTAGTTTCAGAAGGTCCATAACCATTGGCAATATTTACTTTACCAAATAAGTGATCAATCTGCTCAGGCTTTAGTAACTCTCCCCCGCTAATCAACCAACGAAGCTGTTGGGTAGATGAAAGCTCTTCATTTAGCCACCCTACTATGGTAGGAGTAGTAGTTAATAGGGTAGCTTGGTGGTTTTCAATGTAATCTTTAATTGTCAATACATCTTTGCTTCCTTCCTTTACCATTAATAAAGTAGCACCACTGGTTAAAGCAGGATAAATTTCTTCTACCAAAATATCAAATGCCCACGAAGATTGCTGAATTACCCGATCTTGCCAGGTAATACCAAACATTTGCCGGAAGGTAAGCACATAGTCAAGCAACGATGCGTGACTAATCGCTATTCCTTTAGGTTTTCCGGTAGAACCTGAAGTATAAATGGCATAAGCCGAATCTGTAGATGAAGGCTCAACGGTTACTTGTGAAACAGGTTGTTGACTAATTACAGTCAAAGCTTTGTCTGTTCTTACCACACTTACCCCGGCAAGGTGTTCGATAAGGTCACCAGAGAGGTTGGTAATCAGTAGCTTTACAGAAGCATCAGCCAGCATATAATGTACTCGTTCTTGTGGATAATCAGGATCGATGAACACGTAGCCAGCTCCTGCTTTTAAGATTCCCCACAACCCAATTAATGACTCAAAAGAAGTATGCATGTATAACCCCACATAATCCCCTTGCCTTACCCCATTTTCTATCAGGTAGTGTGCCATTTGATTAGACTTTTCATTTAACGCCTGATAAGTCAAACAATCGTCGCCTAATATGGCTGCCACTGCCTCTGGGGTTTGATCAACTTGCGTTTCAAACAAGCTTACAACGGTTTCATTATTGTATTGAGGCTCTATACGCTGTGGGGCAGCCAATAACTGCTGTTTTTCTTCGGGCGGCACTACCTCAATGGAGCCTATGGGCTGGTCGAGGCTATGCTGAAACTGCTCTAAAATAAAGAGAATGCGTTTGGAAAACAGGTCTATTTCCTCTTTAGTAAAATAGGCTTTTTGAAAATCTATATGTAGTACCAATGGTTGTTTGTCACCATAGTCAAACCAAAACCATTGCAAGGGGGTATGATCATCGTGACTGGTCACAATGCGTATTTTATAAGGATTGCCCTCAGGCATTTTAAAAGGTGCATAATTTACAATTACGTCTACGGGCACCTGTTGCTCTTGCAACAACAAATTAAAATGACGGTTAAGGTGCATAATAGGGTATTTTTGATGAGGATAATCCCTTCGACGGGTCGACTTACATTGCTTAAGAAAATCCTGCAAAAGCTGTTCAGGCTGGAACGAGCTCTGGAACAATACATATTTAGAAAACATCCCTACTGTATTTTTTTGTTCTCTGTTCCACCTGCCATGGATAGGCATCCCTAGTACTACTTCGTCTAAAGTTTGAATTTGGGCAAAATAGATGGACAAAGCTGCCAAGGTAAGTTGATTCACACTGGTATTTGCTTGCTGAGCAGTTTTTGCTAACTGTTGTCTCTGCTCCTCAGACAATTCCACCGTAAAACTTTCACTTCCTTTTTCATTGCTTTTTTTGTGTTTTTTCAACAGCAATTCAGGAGCCACCTTAAACTTTTGTTCCCAGTACTCTTTATCTTTTAAATAATCTTCAGAGTTGATGTACTCCCAAGAATCCACCATGTGATTCTGATAAGCAGGATAGGCTATTGTAGTGTCAAGCTCTTTTTTGCTTTGTAAAGCCTGGTATTGATTCAATACATAGTTTACAATGATGGCATAACCTAGTAAATCGATTAAGATGTGGTGGCAACGAAAAAACCAGTAGTACTCAGTAGCACTTATTTTTATCAAAAAACACTCATACAACTGTGAGCCATTGATATCCAATACTGTTTGAAAACGCGCCTGCATCCATTGGATAGCTTTCTCTTTACTATCACTAAAGTCTTTTTCTATTACATTGAAAACGACTTGTTCTTTGAAGCCTGCAAGAGGCTTGTCTTGGCTAAAGTCAAACTGGATGCGGAAAACATCAAATACTTCGGGAAGAGTTTTTAATACTTGTTTGAAATGGTTAATGTCAGGAGTGTCATGCAAAAGTACATAGCCACCTATACTATAATAGGCATTGTTTGGGCTTAAAATGTGGTCATAGTAAACATCTTCTTGTGAAAGGTGCAACGTTGTTTTGGTTGTCATTTTTTAGATGGTTAAATACGATTGAGAGTTGATTTACAGTGAACTGCCAAGTCATGTAAGGTTATTTGTAAGTAAAAACGGTTTATTTACCTACATTACACCTTCTGAACAATTTGCTAGATTTCATATTTACAAAGTAAAGTCACAGAGGTAATGTATTCTTGTAAAAGTACATTTATGGTAATTTAATTCTCTTTTCAAATCACCAGCAGCTTCCTTTACAATAGCCACTTGGCTCAAATAAGTTAATAATACCTCATAAGACTTCCCTTTAAAAAATAATCTGAAATAAATCCAGGAAATCAAAACAGTTCATAGGAACAACGCAGAAAATGTACAAATAGTTTATATGTGTGACATAAACAGGGTATTTTCATTGTACTTTAGCCACGTTTGCTCCTATAAACACCCTTTGTATCACCCCTAAAAAACGTAATTAACCGACAAAAATTTCTTACTCATCAATTTTGACTTGTAAGGCTATTTTTACTAAAAACCTACGCTAGTAGGTATTTATGCTTAAACATAAATAGTGAGACAGCAGCAAACTCAATCAAGGTAAAATGCAAAATAGTTTCATAGTACAACAGTTAAAAAAAGGCCGCAAACATAGCATTTAAGCAAGAAAATGGGATTGAGATGTAAGCCTTTTTTTTACACAAACAGGCTCATTTATTACACGTTTCACACTAAGTAGCAAAAACTAACTATCAGAACATCAACTAACCATCAGTCAGTTACTTAACCACATTCACTAAATTTTCTCACACTATTACTCAAGTTTTTTTCATTTTTAAACCAATCGGTATATTTTTGTATTCGTTTTTTCATCTTATCGGCAATAAGGTTTATGAAAAAATCAGAAAAGACCAAAAGAACTATCATAGAAAAGTCAGCACGCTTGTTTAACCAAAAAGGTTATGCAGGTACCTCTATCCAAGATATTATTAAAGTAACTGGGATGAGCAAGGGGAGCATTTATGGCAATAATTTTCATAATAAGGATGAAATTGCCCTGGCAGTGTTTTCTTATAATGTAAACTTGCTCTTTGCCGATTTATGGGCAATGGTTGCCGAGCAAACATCAGCGCGGGCAAAACTGATGACTTTTTGCGAGTTTCATCGTCAAAATTATCAAACAGTGCTCGATTATGGGGGGTGCCCTATGCTCAATGTGGCTATAGACTCTGACGACACTCACCCGATGCTCAACCAACAGGTAGCTTTATCATTTAAAAAATGGGAAACAAAGCTAACAGATATTATCGTGCTGGGTATTCGGCAAAAAGAGTTTAAACCTGAGACTGATGCATTTCATTTTGCGGGATTAAGTATTTCTTTGATAGAAGGGAGTATTATGCTGGCAAAAACCCACAAAGACCCCAAGTATATTTTAAATGCTTTGGTTCATATAGAACATTTAATAGATACATTAGACATAAATCATTAATTTGCAGTACAAAACATCCCTTTCGGTTGTTTACAAATAATTGGTTATGAATACATTTAGCAAAACAATACAATTAAGAAGAGTGGTAGTCACTGGTATGGGTGCCCTCACTCCAATTGGTAACAATATAGAAGACTATTGGCAAGGGTTGATGAGTGGAAAAAGCGGTGCAGACAAAATCACTCGCTTTGACCCTTCTAATTTCAAAACCCAATTTGCCTGTGAAGTAAAGGGATTTGAGCCTAATGATCACTTTGACCGTAAAGAAGCCCGCAAGATGGACTTGTTTACCCAGTTTGCAATGGTGTCGGTAGAAGAAGCTATCAAAAACGCCCAACTAAACCTTGATACAATAGACACCAATGAAGTAGGTGTGATTTGGGCATCAGGTATTGGTGGTTTGAATACACTTCAAGAAGAAATCATAGGCTTTGCTGACCGTGATCGTCAGCCTAAGTTCAACCCGTTTTTAGTACCTAAAATGATTGCTGATATTGCCGCAGGTATGATTTCTATCAAGTATGGCTTTCGTGGTGTAAACTACTGCACTGTGTCAGCGTGTGCATCGAGCACTAACGCTTTAATAGATGCTTTTAATTTTATCCGTTTAGGGCAAGCCAAAATCATTGTAACGGGCGGTTCCGAAGCATCTGTAAATGCTACTGGGGTAGGGGGGTTTAGTGCAATGAAAGCTTTGTCTAGCAACAACGAAAATCCCACATCAGCTTCACGCCCATTTGACGCCAACCGTGATGGCTTTGTGTTGGGTGAAGGTGCTGGCGCACTTATTTTAGAAGATTTGGAGCATGCGCTCGCGCGAAACGCCCCCATTTATGCTGAAGTAATTGGAGGAGGAACCGCAGCTGATGCTTACCACATCACAGCGACTCACCCTGAAGGTTTGGGTGCTCAATTGGCCATGCAACGTGCCATGGCAGATGCTGACATTGGTTTGGCAGACATAGATTATATCAATGCACACGCAACGTCTACTCCAGTGGGCGATGTAGGTGAGATGAAAGCTATCTCAGAATTGTTTACTGACCACCTGAATAACCTGGATGTAAGTGCTACCAAATCTATGACGGGTCACTTGTTGGGAGCAGCTGGAGCTATTGAAGCAGTGGCAAGTATATTGAGTATAAAAAATAACATGATTCCTCCTACAGTTAACCTGGATAACCGAGACGAAAACATAGATGCTCGCCTTCAGCTGACGCCTAATACAGCAAAAGCCAAGAATGTAAACATTGCTATGAGCAATACATTTGGTTTTGGGGGTCACAATGCTATTGGTGTATTCAAGAAATTTGAACAATAGAAAATAATCATTATATAAAAGGAGGTGTGTTGAACACCTCTTTTTTACATTTTATTAATACTTCTACAAGCTGTCCCCATTTTGCCACTCTATTGCCAAACACTGTCAATTAAACCCTCAAACCTTTCCTCAATTTCTTGCTTTTCTTTATTTTTATGAGAGTAAATAATGCTTATTTGCCTAATAAAACATAAAAAAAAATGACTAACAAAGCACTTACTAAAGACCAAAGTAAAATAACTGACAATGTGCCACGACCACCTCAGTATGATACTCCCCAAAAACAAAGGAATTATCTAAAGAGGCAATTAGCCGCAGCCTTTAGATTGTTCGCTAAATTTGGTTTCGACGAGGGAGTTGCTGGACATATCACTGCTCGTGACCCAGAATATACCAATCATTTTTGGGTAAACCCTTTTGGGTTAGATTTTAGTTTAATCAAGGTCTCTGACCTGGTATTATGTAATGACAAAGGAGAAGTAGTAGAAGGCAAACATCCTATGATCAATCGCGCCGCTTTTGCTATTCACTCTTGTATACATAAAGCACGTCCCAAAGTAATAGCTGCTGCCCATACCCACTCTATGTATGGCAAAGCCTGGTCTACTTTAGGGCGTAAACTTTCTCCTATTACCCAAGATGCCTGTGCTTTTTACCAAGACCATGAGTTGTTTGACGATTATAACGGGGTAGTAAATGAACTAGAAGAAGGCACTCGGATTGCCCAAGCATTGGGGCAATACAAGGCGGTTATTTTGCAAAATCACGGCTTGCTTACAGTAGGCAATACTGTAGAAGCTGCCGCCTGGTGGTTTATCACGATGGAACGCAGTTGTCAGGCACAACTCTTAGCCGAGTCGGTGGGCAAACCCGTGATGATTTCGCATGAGGTGGCAAGCAAAACTCAAGCAGAGCTTGGTTCACCTCTGGCGGGCTGGTTTCAGTTCCAACCACTTTGGCAACGCATTACCAAAGAGCAACCCGATTTGCTGGATTAGTTCTATGCAGGAGCATCACTCAAACAAGGATACTCCTTTATTTTTTGTACTCACTTACATATTTGCTTGGGCATAAGGTTCTAAAATTCCCATTCCTTTCTTAAATTTGAACACAATGTTTTTCTTAATGATTTGCAAAAAGAAGAAAAGAAACTAGTAAAGGAGTTATGTGTCAAACACAACCTTGAAGAATCTTCAAAACCGTACACAAAAAAACGGTTTAAAAATGTTTTCTAATTTGTAAAATACATCTTCCTGATTTTCGGAAATGTAGTTTGCTATTTTATACCCAATTTGGAAGATAGAATATTGATGTATTCTATCTTTTCTCACAATTCGGCTAATTTTAATATGTTTTTGATTAACTCCCAAAGCAAAAACTAATAGAAATGCGAGTGCTACAATAATGAGTAAGTTATCAAGCATTTCTGGATTTTTCACCCTTACCTTATGGAGGTTAAATCCACGAGACTTCATGTCACCAAAAATTGTTTCGATACTGAACCTTTTTTTTGTAAAAGTCCATTAAATCTTTGAACCAACTAAGGTTGGAAACTAGATAAATAGGCTCATCATATGAAGGATGGTGCCAAACTAAACAATTCACTACCCCATATCTGTGTTCACTAAAGTAAGCATCTTCGATCCAAAAATGATTCTGGGTAGGATCAGGATAACAAGTACTTAGCTTAAACCTTTCCCCATCCTGGGTTTCCAGAAGAGTATTTTTAGCGGTCCTCAAAACATATTTCCAACCCTGTGATGTTGCAAATGCTTGTAATTCAACTGAATCAAATTCACCATCACCTACAGTATAATCTCCACAGATTTGGGAAGTAATGTGCTTACGACCTTTACTATGTTACACTCATGTGCCCTTTTTTTTGCTGACGAACAACCCAGGCAATGGGAATGGCTCGTTTACCATAAACAATTGATACTACTAAAGCCATACAATCTTTGCCCACTACTGAGCCATCAATACTGATAAACAAACGAGATGTAGTGGAAAATCCGGCTAAAAATGAAGCAATAAAAGGCATAAAAAAGCTCTGATAATCAGTATACTTACTTTTTAAAAAGCGTTTCACCTTTTTGACCTTACTTTCCACATCAATGGATTCTTCGAGTCCTTCACCTATTTTCTGTAAGGAGCTTTCTCCTTTCTTAATGACGCAGTATATAAAGTTTGTGAGTTTCTCAAAGCGAGCCTGATCCGCTTTTCCACTAATTTTATGAAGACTTGCGAGACTTTTTTTATAGTTTTGTAAAGCATAATGATGGGTAGTTTATGTTATTTTTTCCACCTCAAAATTGCTCATCTTATGCTTTCTTTCCCACATTTCTCCAAAAAAAATTAGTGTACGGTTTCAAATGAAGAATCAATGATTTTTCATTTGCTTGACCGCGCCCTTGAAATACGCTACAAAGAACGTGTTTATACAGGGTTTTCTGCCACTGTTGACGGTGTGCTCGAACTAGAAGGTAAAGAACTACGTATTCATCGCCGTTTTGTAAAGGATGGGTCAGGTTTTCAAGAACAAGCCATTATAAGCTACGATGGGCAAGAACGTAATGAAGATTTTTTGGAAAATATCTTGCCCAAAAACTTTGCGCAATTCTTCTTTTTTGACGGTGAAAAAATAGAATCACTCATTAACACCAAAAATATCAACGTAGAAGATTCGCTGAAAACTCTGCTTAATATCAAGGCTTATGAAAGGTTGATCGATGGGAGTAATATAGCCCGTATCAAACGTGATTTTAATGCTGACGTACAAGATGCCCCTACTGCTGAACAAATTAAAAAAATAGATGCCGAAATATTGAGTATCCAAGCCAATCTGGAATATTTGCAAGCAGAAATCACCACGCTCAACAAACAGGTGAAACAAAAAAACAATGAAATTGAGCGAATCCGCGACAAAGTTTTCGGGTTAAAGTCCACTGATGCTCCTAACCTAAAAGTCCTCAAAAAAGACCTGGAAAGGAAAAGTAAGGAGCTGGCTCAAATACGCAAATCATTGAATGACAAGGTAAAAAACAATAGTTTGTTTATCATGATGGCACACGACCTTGCCAAAGAGTACCTTGACAAACTCAATGATGACAACGTAAATTACCAACTCGACGAACAACTCATTCGCTTTAAAAAGCTATTGAATAAAATCAAGAACAGCATTTTTGAGGATGATTTTGACGATGAAGGGGTACCTCCCGAACACAGGTTAAGCTTTCATACTCAAGAGTTTTATCAAGAACGTATAGACAAGGTTTATAAAAAGTTTACCAAGGACGATAAGCACCAAATGGAGCAGCAAGTCATCTATTTTTATGAAGAGGACAAACAGCTACTTCAAGATATTTTCCAACAAGAGGCATTTACCCGCAAGGAGCTTCAAACCTTGAATGCACTTACTAAGGATGTAGAGGCATTGCAAGACCAGGTAGAAACATCGCAGGGAGATGATGATGAAAAACAGCAAAAGCTGGATACATTCAAAAAAGAATTGGCAACTGCCGAAGCAGAACGTAATCAATTGGAACAAACTATAGGAAGTACGCGTTGACAACACGCTGAAAGCGCCAAACGCAAAACCGATTTAGAAAACCAGATTATTGACCTTAAAAACCAGTTTGCCATTGCCAAGCCAGTAAAGCGTGCGCTTGATTTAACTGAAAGAACCATTGACTTTTTTAATGAGTTTATCGATGAATTGCTCAAGTCTAAAGTAAACGCCTTACAAAAGGAATTTAGCCAAACCCTTAAAAAACTATTGCCTGATGACCGGATTTATAAGGTAAAAATCGACAATCGTTTTAATATTAAGATTTATAACAAAGCTAGTAAAGAGCAAGCCATAGGTTCGCTTTCGTCGGGGCAAAAACAGATTGTTGCCACTTTGTTGATGCAAGCCATTAGTAAGGTTGCCAAAGTAGACGCTTTTGTATGTGTAGATACTCCGTTGGCACGTATTGATAAACTAAATCGGGAACGAATTATTAAACATTATTACCCACAAGCTGCCAATCAGGTAATTATACTTGCCACTGACTCAGAAATTGCTCCCAAAAGTGATGAATATCAATACTTGAAACCACATTTGGCTAAAGAATATACCATTTTAAATAGTTATGAAAACCGCTCTTCTTACTTTAAAGAAGGCTATGTAGAAGAAAAATAACCTCCGATTATGGCTCTACAAATACAAGCAAACGCTAGAAAAACGCTCCGAAAAGTGAGCTTATATATCAAAGAACAATTAGGAATGACCTCTTTGTATGATGTGGTGATTTGGAAATTGGCTTTCTTCATTTCCATTAAATCTAAAAACACCCAATTTGAAGAAGACGAGAAAATTGACCGAAGCATTCGGGTAATTACCGATTATACCAGTTTGTTTAATAACACTGAAAAATACTTAATCATCAACTTGTTGTCTATTGTACACCAACGCAAGGTTGACATCAATAGCGAAGAACCTATGCGCCTGGTAGAAAAGCATTGTCGCCAGGGTTTTAAAATTTTAGAAGAAAAGTTTGCGGGCACCGATGTAGATGTAGTTAACTTTTTTTTGAACGAAATACCCAACATAGCTGCCGATGCTCCTGCCGAAGATTTGGATAATTTGGAAGAATTGATTGTAAAAGTAAAAGATAAACTTTCGGAAAAACTGCATGAGGCATTTATAGAAACCAAAATTGCGGTGAAGTACTTGGGCTATCGTGATTTTCAGCGAATTTCTAAATACTATTTTGAGGTAAGGGACTTGAACCATAACCGCGAAATTGTAGATGAAATTACTAAAAGTAACCTGGAGCTTCAAACTGGGCTACATAATAAGCTTTACCTTGCCAATTCTTCACGGGAACGTACATTTAGTGTAAATGTAATAAAAGATGAAATCCCTCCTTTTTATGTGGAGGAGTACTTGTTTGAAACCAATGATCGAGATTATTCTTTAATGATTGGACTAGATGATGAAGATCGGGTATTTACCACTACATTAGAATCACTGCCTCACTTGCTGATAGGTGGAACTACTGGTAGTGGCAAAAGCGTATTTTTGAAAAACCTGGTGTATCAACTTAGTAAAAAGTACTTGAACTTGGTATTGGTTGACCCAAAGGGAGGGACTACTTTTGGCGGTTATGAAGACAAAGAACGCTGCATGTTGATAAAAAATACCAAAGATGCCGATGCCATCATGAGCGATTTGGTAGAAGAAATGGATGAACGCTACCAAAAGAAAAAGCTGGATTTAGAAATGCCTATAGTGGTGGTAATAGATGAACTGGCTGATTTGCTGGGGCAAAACAAAGGTTTAGAGGCTTTGCTTATTCGGTTAGCCCAAAAAGGGCGTGAAGCACACATTCACTTGATTTTAGCCACTCAACGACCTGACGCTAAAATACTTGAAGGGTTATTACGCACCAATTTACCTTCCCGGATTGCATTTAAGGTTCAAAACCAAAACGAAAGTCGAATTATTTTAGGCGACATGGGTGCCGAAACACTACAAAACAAAGGCGAAATGCTTTTTAACAATCAAAAATTCACCAAACGGCTTCAAGGTTTTTACATTGAATAAAAACAAGGTTGGTCAAATGATATAAAAGCCCAAGTCTACAGAGAATGTCTGTAGCTTTGGGCTTTTTAGCTTATTTAAGGCTACTCAGTAGCATAGGACATTTTTTCATGCTGTTTCCGCTTTCTAATCATCACAGACAACACCAACAACACAATGCAATGCAATGCAATGCATCATCAGCTATTCTAACCTTAGCAAACATCCATTTATCCGCTAGGTTTGACGCCAGGTTGTGGTTGCCCATTTCTATAATGATAATACCATATTTTGAATCAAGGTATACCCTTGCGATGGTATTAATTATGGATAAAAACTCCCCAAGCAATCGCCTATTTACTCACAGATGCCATCTGGTTTAGCATATTTTCTAAGTTTACAAGTAATACCTTCGTCATCAACACTTACATTTTCAATCAATGAAGTACTATGGCAATGGTATTACTCAGGTTTAACCATTTTTTTCAACAAAAAAATCATTGTCCTGCCGTTGATTGTTCTGCTTCTGAAATCCTTAAAGGGTATTCGTCTTTGGCTTCCTTGTACTTGTCAAGCATTTTTTTAGTTGCTTTCTCTTTATCTAGTGCCAGGTAGTTTTGCAATGAAATACCCATTCGTTTTGCCCGCAAAGTATTATAAGCCGCTTGTACCTCATTCATTACTTTCATATAGGTATTATAATTTGTACCTCTGTCTGTTTTGATAGATACTACTGCCTTTTGCGGGCTATCCGAAGATTGAGGATTGCTTCCTCTGTTCTCCAAAAAATCAATGGTGGTTTTACGCAAGTCTTTGATGTTCAAAGGCTCTTTTTCTACTAACAATTGATTGTTAGAGTTTACCAATACCGTTAGAATATTTTTTTGTTTTACCTTTACATTCTCTTGGTGAGTATTCTTTGGTGGTAACAAAATAGGCAATCCTTTTTCATTAGGGATTTTAGTGGTTACCAAAAAGAAAATCAGCAATAAAAAGGCAATGTCAGCCATAGAGCCGGCATTTACCTCTACTGGGGTTCTTCTTGCCATAGTGTTAGTGTTAAATATTGTTTTATCTCTTACTACATCTTATATAAAACAAACTTACAACTATTTTTTTAGTTTAAAAACTAACTCAATAGTTTTTATTTAAAATGGCCTCCTTTCTTTAAATAACCCACTGATAGCAAATAGTTTACGGCATAGTTTAAAACAAAAAAGGATTTCTCAGTTTACCCGAAAAATCCTCCTTATTCATTTTATAATGATTAAAATCTACCTAAATCAACTTTACATAGCTTCCCAGCCACTTAATTTTATCGCCGTGTTTATCCAATACTTTTGATATATGCTCATCTTCGATATGCCCGTCTAAATCAAGGTAAAACCAAGCTTTGAAGTTAGTATCAGTTCTTTCGGGGCGATTTTCAATTTTAATCAGGTTAATGCCATGATCTCTAAAATCCTGTAAAAAAGTGGCCAAGCTACCTACCACGTCAGGCAACTTTAAAATAACCGTAGTTTTGTCTGCCCCACTTTTTTTATTAGTAAAGTTTTTACTGATAATCAAAAAACGCGTTTGATTATCAGAAGTATCTTCTATGTTATGAAACAATATAGGCGCATTGTTTATCTTGGCAGCGACATCAGAGCATATCGCAGCACTATTATCTACCTCCATGGCCATTTGAGCAGCTTTCGAAGTAGAATCTACAGGTACAATTTCTACGTCTGTATTACCAAAATACTCACGTAAAAACTTGCGGCACTGCTTAAAAGCTACATCTTTAGAATAAATGTATTTAATATCGCTCAACTGATCGCAACGACTGGCAAAAGTATGATGAATAGGTAATACTATCTCAGCCACAATTTTCACATCCAGGTCATAAAACATGTCTACGGACTCACCTACAAACCCCTGGCGGTTGTTTTCGATAGGAATCACCCCAAATCTTACCCTTTCAGTATCTACACTTTCAAATACCGATTGAATATTACTCAAAGGAATGTACTCGCTGGTTACGCCAAAACGCCCCTCAGCGGCCTGGTGGGTAAAACTACCCGGAGGTCCCAAGTAGCCTACTCGTTCGGGTAACTCAAAATTGCGGCTTGCCGCAAATATTTCCAAAAAAACTGCTTCAATCATACCTCTGGTCAATAAACCATCATTTAAACCTTCCAGGCGGTCTATAATTGACTTTTCCCGCTCTGGTCGGTAAATGATTGCGTTATTACTTTTCTTTAATTCTCCTACCTTTTGTACCACAGACATTCTCTGGTTAAGCAAGGCTAACAACTGATTATCTACCGAATCAATTTGTTCACGAAGTTGGTCTAGTGCTTTTTCCATAATTTATTAAAACCAGCTGCAACACTGAGTTGCAAATTTCTGCTATCATGAGGCCACTGTCAAGTACTTAAATTAATAAAAGGCGGCATAATTTAGCAGGCATAGCTAAACTAAATAAGTGCTTAAGAAAATACAAGTGTGGGATAGATATAAAACAAAAAAACCTTCCCTAAGGAAGGCTTTTTTGTATTTAATATATTTCAAGTATGGTGTTACTCTACTCCCATACTTGCCGCATAGTTTACCTTTCGGGCATCAGCCTCACGCAAACTTAGTTTTACGTCGCTAATAATTCCCATTTTGGCTTTGCGGTCTACTTTAAGAGATACCGTCATTTTGTTACGTTGGTATTCTTTAAGTTTTGATCTTTCCTGTTCCACAAATTTTACAATTGTTCTTTGAAATTGCTTTTTTGTGGTGGCAATCACAAATACATCGTTTACCTGAACCAATGGTTGTTTACCATACTTTCGGAAGTCTTTAGGTTTACCTACATAAATGTAGCTTACCAAAGAAGCATCTTCTAGCTTGGTCAATTGGGTAGCTTGAGGCAAGCTCTGCTCTACCAATACATCGGTTTCTCTCATCACAGTTGTTACCATAAAGAAGAATAACAACATAAATACAATGTCAGGTAATGATGCCGTTGATATTGCCGGCTGTTCTTTTTCTTTTTTACCAAATTTTGACATTATTTATCCTCCTACTGATGTTTGTTCTGCTTCTGAGATATTTAACGGATACTCTTTTTTAGCCGCTTTATGCCTCTGCCGAAGTTTTTTAGAGGCTTTTTTTGCGTCATAGGCTAAATATTCTGTAAGGGTGATCCCCATGTGCCTGGCACGCAAGGTATTGTAAGCTGCCTGTACAGAGTTCATTACCTGTATGTATCGTCTATAACTTGTCCCCCGGTCTGTTTTCAGGGATACTACTGCATCTTTTGGACTGTCAGACAAATGTTTGTCTTTTTTCCTGTTGTCTATAAACTCAATTGTTTTTTCCGTTAAATCTTTGATATTCAAAGGCTCACGTTCAACCAATAGTTGGTTTCTTGAGTTTACCAATACAGTGAGTACATTTCTATCATGCAATTCAATTTTTTGCAATGAATTTTCGTCTTTTTTAGGAGGCAATATAATGGGCAAGCCCTTCTCGTTAGGAATCTTCGTCGTTACAAGGAAGAAGATTAGCAACAAGAAAGCAATATCAGCCATTGAGCCTGCGTTTACCTCTGGTACTCCTCGTTTTGCCATATCGCTATCTTTTTAATTGGAATAAAAATTATTAACGAATAAGTCTTATTATCCAAGCTGCTATTATTGACAAGAAAGCGGCAATAAATAACAAAAAGGTTAAGAATAGCATACCTCCGATAAACTGAGATAAACTTGCTCCGACTACAGGAAATGGTTTTGCGTAAGTTTCGTTGGTGGCCATGCCATAATATGCAATAGCAAACAGACTCCTAATACTAATATAGACCCTCCTGACTTAATCAATGACTGAGGGTTGGTGATTGAA